>JAFLJP010000067.1 GCA_022712945.1 Gammaproteobacteria bacterium
GAAGGCGCGCAAGCGGCAAAAGAGGTGTATGCGCTGGCGGCAGAATACAAGATTGATATGCCGATTACTGCGCAGGTGTACCGCGTGCTCTACGAGGGGTTAAACCCCAGAAAAGCGGTGCAGAGCCTGCTGGAACGCAGCCCCACCTCTGAGCATTAATCAGGCTCAGGGATGTAGAAGAAGTTAACGTACCGTTATTAGACTGGTATTGGGCGCAGAGTAAGCTACGCAACGAATACCGGCCTAGATAGGGTCGGCAAAAAGAGAAGTAAGCGCGGTATTTTAATAAATTCTACATCCCTTATTCAGAGCAGCGCCATCAAACCCCTGTTGGCGCCACGCCTCGTAAAGTATCAGCGCAACGCTGTTGGAGAGGTTAAGGCTGCGGCTGTTTTCTACCATCGGAATTCGAAGCAGTTGCCCTTGCTGGCGCAAAGGCTCCCGTACCTCATCCGGTAGCCCACGACTCTCAGGCCCAAACAACAGCGCGTCACCCGGCATAAATTTAATTTGGTGATAATGATCGCTCGCTTTGGTTGAAAGGCCAAAGAGGCGCGAGGGCATCACGCTGTCCTGAAAGGCCTGCAAACTGAGGTGCTCCTGAACCCCGGAAAACTCGTGATAGTCGAGGCCCGCACGTCGCAATCGCTTATCATCAAGCTCAAAACCGAGCGGGTGAATCAGGTGCAGTTGTGCGCCACTATTGGCACAAAGGCGAATAATATTGCCGGTATTTGGGGGGATTTCTGGTTCAAATAGAACGATATGGAACATGGGTAGGCCTGTTTTTGTGCTGTTTGCAGATACGGGGTGATGTTGATCCACCAAAATCAATACTGTACGTTTCTAGTCCGAATGGATCGATGAAGTTATTTCGTGATCGTTCCTTAGTCGGGTTATTTACAACGTACCCATAAAAGTTAGAATCGTCACCCACAAATCCAATCGGATTCTTTGCGCGTCTGCGTATTATAAGCCTACGCCCCAAGCCGGGTTAATTGGGTATGCTGATCATAGAAACCGGGCCAATAAACCGTACTGAAAGTCAGCCTTATCCAGCGGAATCATCACTTCGTGCCCACCACCTGCCGCTTGCTCCACCGGCTGGCCTTTCAGATTCAGCATCTGTTCCAGCTTGAAGCGGCGATTGCCTGCGGGGAGTATCAGCTCTAGTTCATCACCTACCACAATTTTGTTTTTAGCCAAAATTTTCGCCATACCACGCTCATCGTCATAGCCGGTAATTTCGCCCACAAACAGCTGGGTATTGGCCTTTGAGTTGCCATCAATGTAGTTCTGGTGTTCGGCGGTGTGGTGGCGCTGGTAAAAACCATCGGTATAGCCCCGGTTTGCCAAACCTTCTAATTTACCAAACAGCTCGGGGTTGAAGGGCCGACCAGCGGCGGCATCATCAATCGCCTGTCGGTAAATTTGGGTGGTACGTGCCACGTAGTAGTGTGACTTGGTGCGCCCCTCTATTTTCAGTGAATTAATCCCGATTTCAGCGAGGCGCTGTACATGCTCGATGGCACGCAGGTCTTTGGAGTTCATGATATAGGTGCCGTGGTCATCCTCAAAAATCGGCATGCTCTGGCCGGGGCGGCCCTTCTCTTCAATCAGGTAAGGGCGGTTCGCCAACGGATGGCGCTGCATGGTGCCAAGGTCGGTAATACCGCTCTGGTTCATTGCGGCAAAGGGGTCAAAATCAAGCTTTTGAATATCACCATTAATATTATCCGCTGCATTTTCCATCTTGTACTCCCAACGACAGGAGTTAGTGCAGGTGCCCTGGTTGGGGTCACGGTGGTTAAAGTAGCCTGATAACAGACAGCGGCCAGAGTAGGCGATGCAGAGTGCACCGTGTACAAATACCTCCAACTCCATATCGGGACACTCTTGACGAATCTCCTCGATCTCATCCAGTGACAGCTCGCGGGAGAGAATAACCCGTGATAGGCCAATCTTCTCCCAGAACTTCACATCAGCAAAGTTAACTGCATTGGCTTGTACTGAAAGGTGAATCACCTGATCCGGAAACGCCTCACGCACCATCATAATCAGGCCGGGGTCAGACATAATCAACGCATCCGGCCCCATGGCGATCACCGGCTTAATATCGCGGAGATAGGTTTTTACCTTTGAGTTATGGGGCATCACGTTTGAGGCGACAAAGAACTGCTTTCCCTGGGCGTGCGCCTCATGAATGCCGATTTTCAGATTTTCTAGTTGAAAGTCATTGTTACGCACCCGCAGGCTATAACGGGGCTGACCAGCATAGACCGCATCGGCACCGTAAGCGAAGGCGTAACGCATATTACTGAGGGTTCCGGCGGGGGCAAGCAGTTCTGGCTTCATCATAGGGGTAACTTCTTAACACTGGGAAATAATGGGCTGATTATAACCAAGCTGGGGCGTTGGTGATATGGGTTGGGGGATTAACTGTGGAAAAAAGAGGCTGAATTTTTTGGTGTACGCGGAAAAGTGGGGGTTGGTATGTGTATTCCCACACGGGTGTGTGGGAACGAAAAAACAGGGTGTTTGTGATTAATATTGTTAGATCGACCAAAAAACTCGGTAGTATATTAAAGTCTGACAGAAAGACTTAATCCAGCTGACACTGCCGATGCAACATCCGCGTTGAATGTATATTCATCAGTCTCACGCACCCCAAATGATAACTCTAGGGAAATAACCTCCCAGTTATACCCAAGCGCCCCAACAAATTGCAGGCCTGAAAATTCAACATCACTGTATCCGGGCTTGCTCCATGTGTCATTAAAGATGCCAAGGCCTCCGTATATTTTAAAACCCTCCGTAGCCAAACCTGTCCCTGCGATAATAGTTAAATCATATCCTGAAGAGTCTGTTCCATCATATACATTGTAATCTTCATTGTCCGCTTCTAGAGAATACATGGCTCCTCTTATTCCAATATTATCATTAGCAGCAAATGTTGCATTTATAGCTAAGCCACCAAATTCACGATTAACATACGCTGGATCGGTATAATCTATGGTAAACCCGTAAGTACCCAAACCTATAGAGAACTTCTTTTCCTCTTCCCCTGCGTGTACGTTTGTAAAAAACAGCAAAGTACAAGAGATTAATAGTGCTGCCTGCAAGGTGTTTTTCATGAAATTTCTCCCTAAATTTTTATCGTAATATTTGTGTTGGATTAGTAATATATCATGAAATAAAAGAGAGAAAATACGGCATTTCCTTCATTTCTTATTTCGCGTATATTTTTTGAAAAGGCTTTTCTGTGGTGCCTGTTGCAGAAAAGGGTTCGTCGCCTTGTGGAAAACCCTGCTTTTGATACCGTGGTTATCACACTATTTCAATTGAGGTGAATAACATGCCACTCTATATTTTTTTGCTGGGTTCGTTGCTACTGTTATCGGCTTGTGGTGGTGGTTCAGATGAGCCTACCTCAATCGGGCCTGAACGTGTCGAAAAAATGACGGTTCGGGTCAGTAACGGCGGCTGCATTGCCCCTGTGGATGCGGCTGATACCGCGACACTCTTATCGACCACCGGTTGTTTTACCGATGTTGCTAACCAGATGGTGGCGGATGGTGTTGTTCCCTATACCGTGAACAGCGTGCTGTGGTCCGATGGTGAGAGCAAGGGGCGTTACTTTGCGATTCCTGATGGTACGTCAATCAGCTTGACGGTTGATGAATCGTCGATTGTCGCCAGCAATGGAATTGAAAATGGTGATTTTAACTTTCCGGTGGGTTCGGTTGTCATTAAACACTTTCCTGATTACCCATAAAGCGCCGCCACTCTGAGAAGCCTCTCTGGCATCGGTGGTGTCCTTACCGATACATAGACAAATCGGGGAAGCATATTTTCCAGTTTGAAGCGACGATTGAATCGATAGCAAAACTCGGCAAGATAG
>JAFLJP010000084.1 GCA_022712945.1 Gammaproteobacteria bacterium
CCCGAATGCTGTACTTGTGTAACCAGATCGTTCAAGCGTTCAATCATACGCTGAAATCCCGCAGCCAATTTGGCCATGGCATCATCACCCTGAGTATCAAGACGCCCTGTCATATCACCATTTGCCGCTTTACTGACTACATCCAGCATTAAATCAACCCGATGCTGCAATTGGGTCATTGCCACGTGTTTTTCTTCAATTGAGTCCCTGATTTGGCGGATCATATGTTGTAGCTGTGTCGCTAGGTCACCAATGGCACCATCATCCGAGAAGGCGATTTCTACCTCTAGATTACCTTGCGCTACCTGATTAACCGCAGCTAACAGCTGATCTACTTTGTCCCGCAGGGCAACAGCTGCTTCATGCTCCTGCTCCATCCGTTGGTGTTCACGTCTTGACGCTTCATCCATGCCATCCGACATGCTGTTAAATGCGGTTGAAAGGTGCCCGACTTCATCATTGGTGGTGACCGGAGCGCGCACCGAAAGGTCACCCTCTGCGCGATTCTGTATCACCTCGATCAAACGACCAAGTGGATTAACCACCCAGCTTTTCAGTACATAATTCAGTACTAATAGACCCAATAAAACGGAGGTCACATTGGCAAATGCCGAAACCCAAAATGCCTTGGAGACCGCTGCATCGATTTTATCCAGTGAGAGTGAAATCCTAACCGCACCATTCACCGTGCCCTCTTCCACCGTATGGCACTGTAAGCAGTTGACCCCCCGTGTATCCTTGGTTGCTCTAAAGGGGGTTATTACGGTCAACATGCGACTGTTGTCCTGATTGCGAATAACCGCAATATCTTCCCCGGTGAGGGCGCGTCGGTCGTAATCATCAACAACAGACTCATTCTCTTCGCCACGACCAAACTGTTGGGTAACCGCCTCGCCACGAATAACTCGGGCCTCAATAACGTTATCGCGGGAGAGCATTTTTTTACGGAAGATGGTGCGCTGTTCCATGGTGCCGGTCAACATCATGGTATTGAGGCTGTCAAAATAGAGTGTGGTGAGATCTTTTGCCTGCATTTCAAACATCGCCATCATGCGGTCTTCTTCATTAATCACCGTATGAATCGTTACTGCCACAATTACCAAACCAAAAATGAAGGCAACAGAGAGGTTGATTTTTGTTCTTAAAGACCAGTGACCAAGAAAACCAGTTACTCCTGTATCACTCTTTGCCTCAAGTGAATTAGCCACTTGTTGTGCTCCTCATTCATGTCGATTTTTTATTGAAACGCTATTTGTTGATCAATCGTCGACAAAGCAAAAACAAACTTTAACCCTAATCCCCGAATAGAAACATAAAGCAGTGAAAAAAAGAGATATTTCCCTGTTAATTCAATGGGTTGAAATGGATAGTTAATTCTATATGGAGATAAAAGTTTAACCAAAAAGTTCCTGTGAAAAGGAGAGTGCGGGAGAGCAGATTGCTCTCCCTGGTGAGAGTGGATCAGATCACTTTTGAAAAACTGCCCGCGCCTTGCTTCTCTCGCAGGTAACGATCAAAAACCATGCAAATATTGCGTATTAACAGACGCCCCTTGGGGTTAACCCTAATCTCCTCCGCATCAAGAGTGACCAGACCATCGCCGGTGAACTGTTTAACATCCCCCAGTTCTGCGGCAAAATATTCCGCAAAGTTAATATTAAATTCACGTTCAATACGCGGCATGTTGAGATGGAAGTGGCAGATCAGGCGGGTAATCACCTCGCGGCGCAGAATGTCATCTTCACTCAGGTCAACTCCACGATATACCGGTAGCTTACCGGCATCGATCACCGCGTAATATTCATCCATTCCCTTCACATTCTGGCTATAACTGGAACCCACCATGCTGATAGAGGTGACTCCCATTCCCACCAGATCGCAATCGGCATGGGTTGAGTACCCTTGGAAGTTACGATAGAGAGTATCGTCATTTTGCGCCAGACAGAGTTCATCGTCAGGCTTGGCAAAGTGATCCATGCCAATGTAGACGTAACCCGCCTGTTGCAGGTGCTCAATGGTCAGTTGTAGGATTCTTAACTTCTCTTCCGGCAGCGGCAGATCCGCTTCATTGATACGGCGCTGCGGTTTGAAGAGTTCCGGCAGGTGTGCGTAGTTGAAGACTGATATCCGATCAGGATCCACTGCAATAATACGATCAAGGGTACGGCGGAAACTTTCAACTGACTGGAAAGGGAGACCATAGATGAGATCGACACTGACAGAACGGAAACCCTCGGCCCGTGCCGAGTTCAACACCAGTAATGTCTGCTCTTCGCTCTGAATTCGGTTAACCGCTTTTTGTACTTTCTCATCAAAATCCTGAATTCCCAGGCTCATTCGGTTAAAACCCAGCTCACGCAGTACCGCGACTTTCTCTGCATCTGCCTCACGGGGATCAATTTCAATTGAAAACTCGCCCAC
The DNA here is from genome assembly GCA_022712945.1 of Gammaproteobacteria bacterium. Taxonomy (GTDB): domain Bacteria; phylum Pseudomonadota; class Gammaproteobacteria; order RBG-16-57-12; family RBG-16-57-12; genus JAFLJP01. The sequence goes on from JAFLJP010000084.1 coordinate 2,422, forward strand.
ATCATCATCGACCACATTAAAGTGTTTGCGGGTGCAATCCATCAAACGACGCATCTCATCATTATTTAGGAAGGTAGGAGTTCCACCGCCCCAATGCAGTTGGGTCACCGGGCGATTATCATCAAACAGCGCCGCCTGCATCTCAATCTCTTTGCAAAGGCGATCAAGATAGGGTGAAGAGCGGGTACGATCCTTGGTCACCACTTTATTGCAGCCACAATAAAAGCAGACCGTGTCACAAAATGGAATGTGGAAATAGAGCGAAATTGGCTTGGGCTTTGGCAGGGTACGACTCAGCTCGTTACTCTTTTCGATCCACGCCTGATAGGTTTCAATGGTGAAACGTTCATCGAACTGTACTGCTGTGGGGTACGAGGTGTAACGCGGACCTGATTTATCGTAACGCTTGATCAGTTCCGGATCGAAGATAATTGATTGATCCATCTAAAATTCCTCTATATTTTATCTTGGGATATTTTGGGGGGGCTACTGCTTCGCCCATTTTTGAATATCGTCATGATGTGCGAGCAACTGCTCACGGGTCAGTAAAAAAACACCGTGACCACCTCGTTCAAACTCAAGCCACGCAAAGGGAACAGTGGGTAATTGAGCCTGCAACGCCTCTTCGCTGTTACCCACCTCCACGACTAGAATGCCATCATCAGCCAGATATTCCACCGCCTGTGACAAAATTTCCCGCGTAATATCCAGACCGTCAGCACCGGAGGCCAGCCCAATAGTAGGCTCTTGGTGAAACTCCTCTGGCATTGAGGCGATATCCTCAGCATCCACATAGGGCGGATTACTGACAATAATCTGATACTTTCGGCCTGCAATCGCAGCAAACAGGTCAGACTGAATCGCCTGCACCCGTGAGGCCAACTTATGGCGTGTAATATTGATATTGGCAACTGCCAGCGCATCCTCTGAAATATCGACCCCGTCCACCTGCGCCAGCGGGAACATATCAGCACAGGCAATCGCAATGCAGCCGCTGCCGGTACAGAGATCCAGAACATGAGTGACATCATCAGCAATCACCCAGGGATCAAACTGCTGTTCAATGAGTTCACTAATTGGAGAACGCGGCACCAGCACACGCTCATCTACATAGAAGGGAATGCCGCAGAATAGTGCCTTGTTGGTCAGATAGGCTGCGGGTAGCCGTTTTTCAATACGTTGTACCAATATCTCTGCAACAGATGCTTTTTCTGCCTGGGTCAAACGCCCCGCCATCAATGAATCCGGCAAGCCGAATGGCAGATGCAGCGCGTGGAGTACCAAGGTTAAAGCATCATCCAGCGCATTGTCTGTGCCATGCCCAAAGTGGAGTTCATTTTCGATAAAGCGGCTCACGCCCCAGCGGATAAAATCCTGAACCGTGTGCAGATCGCGAATAGCTTCGTGTCTCATCGCAGCCAGTGCCACTCTGTTATTGAAAAGTGGCCTATTATAGACACAACCACTTCAGGATGGGATGAATATTCATTATCAGTTCGCCATTGAGTTGTTATACTCGGGAAAACACTCCCTCAGTAGGAAGCTCTGAACAAGTCATGATTATTTTATGCTGGCTGAAACGGCTCTCATTTATCCCGAAATTTGTACCAATAGAGCAACTATTGCTGCGCATTTCGAAACAATTGAGAGCAATTTCTGCTCAGCCTAATTCTAACCAGACTGATTCAGAGCTTCCTATAAAAACTACCGAATAGAAGAGAGTTATGGCTCAATATATCTACACCATGAACCGGGTGAGCAAAGTTGTCCCCCCTAAGCGCACCATTATTAAAGATATTTCTCTCTCCTTTTTTCCCGGAGCCAAAATTGGTGTTTTAGGGTTGAATGGTGCGGGTAAATCCACCGTATTACGCATCATGGCTGGCATTGATCAGGAGTTTGAAGGTGAAGCCCGCCCACAGCCCGGCATCAAAATCGGCTATCTCTCACAGGAGCCTGAGCTAAACCCAGACAAAGATGTGCGCGGTAATATTGAAGAGGCACTGGGTGAAGTTAAAGCCGCCATGACCCGGCTTGATGAAGTTTACGCCGCCTATGCCGAGCCCGATGCGGACTTCGATGCCCTCGCCGCTGAACAGGCCAAACTGGAAAACATCATTCAAGCCACCGATGCCCACAATCTGGAGCGAAAGCTGGAGATCGCCGCTGATGCACTACGTCTGCCACCGTGGGATGCTGATGTCACTCAACTTTCCGGTGGTGAACGCCGTCGTGTCGCACTCTGCAAACTGATTCTCTCAGCACCCGATATGCTGCTGCTTGATGAACCAACCAACCACCTGGATGCCGAATCTGTCGCCTGGCTGGAGCAGTTTCTGCGGGAATTTGAAGGCACTGTGGTTGCCGTCACCCATGACCGTTACTTCCTCGACAACGTCGCTGGCTGGATATTGGAACTGGATCGTGGCCACGGCATTCCTTGGGAAGGCAACTACTCCTCGTGGCTGGAGCAAAAACAGCAGCGTCTGGCGCAAGAAGAGAAAGGCGAAAAAGTGCGCATGAAAGCGATGAAAGCCGAGCTGGAGTGGGTTCGTTCCAATCAAAAAGGGCGACACGCCAAGAGCAAAGCCCGTCTTGCCCGTTACGATGAAATGGCCAGCCAAAACATGGAGAGCCGTAACGAAACCAACGAACTCTTCATCCCGCCTGGCCCGCGCTTGGGTGATCTGGTGATTGAAGCAAAAGATCTTAATAAAGGATTTGGAGATCGGCTGCTGATTGATAACCTCAACTTCAACCTACCACCCGGCGGTATCGTAGGGGTGATCGGCCCCAATGGTGCGGGTAAATCGACACTATTCAAGATGTTAATGGGGATCGAAAAACCCGACTCAGGTGAACTGCGCATTGGTGATACCGTAAAGCTCGCCTATGTTGATCAGAGCCGTGATGCACTCGACAACAGCAAAACCGTCTGGCAAGAGGTCTCTGATGGACAAGAGATAATCAACATCGGCAACATAGAGATTAACTCCCGTGCCTACCTCAGCCGCTTTAACTTCAAAGGCAGTGATCAGCAGAAAAAAGTCGGTGAACTGTCGGGGGGCGAGCGTAACCGCCTGCACCTCGCCAAGCTACTGCAGAGTGGTGGCAATGTTCTACTGCTTGATGAACCCACCAATGACCTTGATGTGGAGACCTTACGCGCCCTGGAAGAGGCACTACTGGCCTTTGGCGGCTGCGCGGTTGTCATCTCACACGATCGCTGGTTTTTGGATCGTATCGCCACCCATATGCTCGCCTTTGAAGGTGATAGCCATGTGGCGTGGTTTGAAGGCAACTACGCCGATTATGAAGAAGATAAAAAACGCCGCCTGGGTGATAAAGCCGATCAGCCCCATCGCATCACCTACAAAAAATTTGGCGTATGAGTGAGGGGCATTGCCCGTTAACAGGGGCGATTTAACAAAGACAGAGTATGACCGATACACGGTTGGTAACTTGTAGTCAAACAACGGCTCCACAGCATGGTGTAAAATCGAATGATAGCAACACAGTTTAACTTTAAAAAAACCCTTAAAATAGTGCTCTGTCTATTGCTGTTGCTCATCACTAATACACTTTATGCTGAAACGGTTAATGGTGAAGAGACTCCATCACCAAGCGCCACCAATGATGACCCCGAAAAAGGGGGGCTGACCGAGCTCAGTAGAATCCTTGATCCCGCCCAACGCCAATTTATGGGCGGCCAACTCTCCTACTGGTTCAAAGATTACTCTGGCGCATTGAAAGCATGGCAACCACTGGCTGAAGAGGGTCATGCGCCGTCACAGGCGACCCTTGGTTGGTTATATCATCGAGGTTTAGGCGTTGAGAAAAGTTATCAACACGCAGTTAAGTGGTACCGTCTCGCCGCTGATCAGGACTATGTAGTGGCACAACACAACCTCGGCATCATGTATGAAAATGGATGGGGCGTCGAACAGAGCTATACAGAAGCACTCAAGTGGTACCTGATAGGGGCAGAAAAAGCCTATGGTAACTCCCTCTTCAATCTTGGCCTCTTCTACCTCAATGGCCTTGGGGTTGAAAAAGACCAGGATAAGGCGATTCACCTTCTCAAAAGTGCACATCAAATGAAAGTTGACGAAGCGGCAGCGGTATTACAACCACTGGGGGTTACTGTAGAAGTCGAAAAGCCGATCAGCCACAACCCCCAGCCGATACGCCACCGCATCGGTCGTCCCAATGATTCTGATACAACCACCGACGAGTAACGGCAGCAGCCAAATTCCCAGATAAAAATGCCTATACATCACGTATAGGACTGCCCTAATCCCCAGATAAAAATTTCTAACCCGGGCAATTCATGAATTATGCACAATCGCGCAAATTCATGAAATGTCCGGGCTAAACACTTTAGACGAGCATTTTACTTAGATTTAATGTAACTACTCACCCCCATCGACATTACCAGCCAATGCCATTTGAATAGCAATGAGTGGATTGAAGCCTTTGTTTGCCATCGTTTGCAGGTAACTTGAAATCCGACAATAGGCTTTAGCGTAATCGCTGACTCTAAAACACCCTGAGACTTTCTGTTTCACTTTCGCCATTCTCAAGTCACGTTCTGCACGATTATTGGTGAACGGTACATGCGGGTTTTTAGCAAACAGCAACACACTGGCTTCATACTTCTGCAATCGCTCTAAAAGATTGTGTGCATCCGATTTGGCAATTCTTCCTCGCTGGCCACTGGGCTTCGGCGGAATAAGCGGTAGCTCTTTCTTCCCGCGCGTCAGAATATTTCGGTAATTTTTTTGTA
>JAFLJP010000047.1 GCA_022712945.1 Gammaproteobacteria bacterium
GGCGTTAACCGATGAAACTGGTGCAGTTACCGATACCTACGACTACACTGTTTATGGAGAAATGGCATTCCAAGCCGGTGCTACGCTAAACAGCTATTTGTATGCCGGCGAGCAGTACGATGAAGGGTTAGAACAGTACTACCTAAGAGCACGTTACTACGATCAATCCATCGGTCGATTTACCCAAATGGATACCTTTGAAGGGTGGGGTGCCAGTCCAATTACCTTAAATAAATACACTTACGGTAATGCCGATCCCGCTAACCATACTGACCCGAGCGGAAACTTCAGTCTTGGTGGTCAGATGGCTGCTTTGAGTGTCAGTTCGGTGCTAGTTACTGCTGCAACGTCAAGTTATATGGGATCTTTTGGTAGTGTTGCCGATTATGACCCTCTTGAGGTAAATTATAAAACGGCAGGAATACTAATAATAATGGCTGCATCTTCTCCAAACTCTTTGTTGCTGAATTTGGTAGATGCGAAAGATACAAATTATGACTATGGAGATGAGGGGTGCGTTTTAATCTATGGTCCAGTACCTTCTTCTTTTGAGGCCTATTCTGAAGTGACATATTCATGTAAGCCATTTAAGTCGTGGAGAATTAGGCGATATGTTCCTACGGTTATTGCTTCTGCTGTTCCTAAGACTGCTCCATGCGCTCCAGGTTTTCCATACGACATGATGCCTGCCCCCCTCAGTCAAGGTGTTAATAGCTGGAGAGAGTGTCATTATCGGAATTGATGTGAGAAAAAATATGTCAGAAAACGATTACGAAGAGATTTTCAAACTGGCTAAACGTGAAGAAAAAAATAACAAAGCTAGATATTTAGAGCTTGTTATTGGTTTAGCCAATAAGGGCCATGCTAAATCTCAAACCGAGTTAGGAAGTCTGTATTTGTGTGGATTTGGGCTTGTTGAAAAAAATATAGACTCAGCGCTAAGTTGGTTTTTAAAAGCGGAGAGTTCTCATGATCCAGATAATTTTTATTCGTTGGGGATGCTGTACGAATCAAATTTTAATGGGCCTAATAGATCTTTTGAAGCTAGTGATGAAAAATCAAAGCATTACTATGAAATGGCATTTGAATTTTATAAAAAGAGAGCGCTTCAAGGCAATGTTGAGGCAATGTATAAAATCTCAGAAATGTATTCGACAGGTCTTGGTGTTGATAAAAATGAATCTGAAGCTAAGGCTTGGTATGACAAATATATTTCTTTAAGAAACAAACTTCTTACTAGGCAATTATAGTCAACGGAAGATTCAACTTAAAAAAACGGGTCAAGTCTAATATTGACTCTTTATAGCATGAAGGGGCCGAAATCGGCCCCTTTAGTTTTATCCCTCCACCGTCACCACCAAACACCCCTGCATGACCCGCACCTTAAACGATGCACCAATCTCAAAGCCCGCCTGTTGCAGCCAATAGCCCTTAAGCTGAATCCACGGAATCGGACGGCCAGCCCCCATGGGATCATTTTTAAGCTTGTGCATGTAGTAGGCTTGGTTCACCTTGAGATTACGTACATGGTCGGTTTTCTTTTGAGTCAGACACTCCCCCAACAATCCGTTTAACAGATTTACCGTTTCAGTGATCTGCTGCTGCAAAACGGCCTCACGCAACGATAATTGCCGAAATGGTAGCGTCTTCAATGCCTCTGATTCCTGAGAGCCGTCAGATGCCAATTTCTCAACCGTCAGCCCAATATAATAAAACTTTTGAAAGGCATCCTGCAGTGCACCTAGCTGGCCGGTTAAGCTGTTTGAGGGGTTATCCATGGTGAATGCTCCCCAAAGTGAAGCCCTGAAACGGCAGCCGATGCAGCGGGAAAGGAGTGGGGTGTGAAAGTGAGGGGTGTAGTTTCTTATAATAAAAAACACAACTTCCCCTTTCCCACGGGGTGCGGGTAAAGGGTGTTGTTTTTTCTTTAGTCGTGCGAGTACCTGACGTACAATTCTGCTTAGTCATAATAACCTCTTAGCTAGGTTGTTTTGATAGCTGGCTTTTAGTGTGTCCGCACTTTTAAGCCAGCGACTTATATCTACTTCGTATTAGAAGACCAGCGTTCAGCCTCGTATTTAATAATCATTCCCTCTAAAAGTTGTTTAACAACATCTTGTTGTGGCTTCGGCATGCTGGAAATGGCTTGAAACTGAAGCGTTAAATCATTATCAAACTTCAGTTCATCCTCTTCAAACACCAATGAATCAGTAGTCACACAAAAGGTCTGTGCAATCTTCTTCAAAGCCTCTAAGGATGGCTGAGATTGTCCCGCTTCATAACGCTTAATCTGCGTAACGTGCAGCCCAATAGCATTTGCCAAAGCCTGTTGTGTCAATCCCTTTGTTTTACGGATACCTGAGATACGGGCGGCGATAGTCATTCTGGCTAACCAAGTTATGGATGTTGCCACAATAATATCCTCCGTTTACAAAGCCACTTGACACAGGTAGCATATAAGATACTAGAATATGACTCAAGAGATTCTTGACAGGTTTTTAAGGGGACGGGGCATGGCACGCATAGCAGAGCAGGAAATTGAACGCTTAAAACAAGAAGTATCACTGGAGCGCTTGCTTGAATCCCAAGGTATTAAATTAAAGCGCACTGGTAAAGACCTCGTGGGTACCTGTCCCTTTCATAACGATAAAACCCCTTCTTTAGTGGTCACACCATCCAAAAACCTTTGGCATTGCATGGGAGCCTGCCAAACTGGTGGCAGTGTGATTGATTGGGTAATGAAAAAAGAGGGCATCAGTTTTAAGCATGCGGTGGAGTTGTTGCGTGATGGTGTTGCTCCCGATTTAGCCGCTAATACTAAACCTGTTAAACGCTCAACCACCACCAAACTACCGGCCACGCTAGAATCCAACACCGAAGACCAAGCGTTATTGAATCGTGTGGTGGATTTTTATCACGAAGCGCTAAAAGGTGATGCTGAAGGTTTGGCCTATCTGGAAAAACGCGGTATTAGCAGTGAAGCGCTAAACCATTTCAAACTGGGGTTAGCTAATAGAACCCTTAGTTATCGCCTCCCTGAAAAAAACCGTAAAGCCGGTGCCGCTATTCGTGGCCAACTTCAGCGGGTTGGTGTTTTGCGAGAATCAGGTCATGAGCATTTCAACGGTTCCATCGTAATCCCCGTGATTAACCAAGGCCAAGTATTAGAAATCTATGGCCGTAAAGTGGGTGACCGCCTGAGAAAGGGCACACCAAAACACCTCTACTTACCAGGGCCTCATCAGGGTGTGTTTAACCTTGAAGCCTTGGCTACCAGTAAAGAGATAATCCTCTGTGAATCATTGATAGATGCTCTGACTTTCTGGTGTGCCGGTTTCCACAATGTCACCTGTAGCTATGGCATTGAAGGCTTCACTGATGAAATATTCAATGCCCTAAAACAACACAAAGTAGAAAGGGTATTGATTGCTTATGATCGAGATGAAGCCGGTGAAAGTGCCGTTTCCTCTTTAGCCGCTAAGCTCTTGCCTGAGGGGATAGACTGCTATCGAATCAATCTCCCCAAAGGCATGGATGCTAACGAGTATGCTTTACAAGCCACACCGGCTAATAAGTCTTTAGGTACTGCCATACGTGGCGCGGTATGGCTGGGTAGTGGGAAGGCTCCAGAAACAAAAATAGATATTCTCGTACCAGATGAAAAACCCGCAACAGGTGTCGCACCCCAGACAAAAGCTAAAAGCGTTCAGCAGGAAGGGATAGCAGAACCTTTACTCGCCAGCGTGATACCGGAAGCACCGAGACCCGAGATTGAAGCTGAGGTGAAAGAGGATGAAGTAATTATTCTTTTAGCTGCCAGACGCTACCGTATACGAGGTCTAAAAAACGGTACCAGCCCTAACCAGTTAAAGGTAAATATACTCGTAAGCCAAGGTGATCTACTTCACGTGGATACCTTCGATTTATACGCCGCCAAAGCCCGCTACAGCTTCATCAAACAAGCTTCCATTGAGCTGGGTCTAACTGAGGAGGTAATCAAAAAAGATCTCGGTAAAGTCCTGCTGAAGTGTGAATCCTTACAAGAGGAAAACATTGAAAAGACCCTCGCACCAAAGGATAAAATCAAGGCCTTGGATGACTCGGAAAGAGAGCAGGCACTTGAGCTGCTAAAAGATAAACATCTGCTTGGCCGTATCCTAGAAGACTTTCATACCGCCGGGGTAGTGGGTGAAGAGACCAATAAGCTTGTGGGATACTTAGCGGCTGTTTCAAGGAAGCTAGATAAACCCCTTGCCATTATTGTTCAATCAACCAGTGCTGCCGGTAAATCCTCATTAATGGATGCCGTGCTCAATATGATGCCAGAAGATGAACGAGTGCAATACTCGGCTATGACCGGCCAAAGCCTCTTCTACATGGGCGAAACCAACCTCAAGAATAAGATCCTAGCGATAGCAGAAGAGGAGGGGGCATCAAATGCCAGTTACGCCTTAAAACTCCTGCAATCGGAAGGTGAACTGACCATTGCCAGCACTGGCAAGGATGACAACACCGGCACCCTAGTCACCAAGGAATACCATGTTGAGGGGCCGGTAATGCTATTCCTCACCACCACCGCTATTGATATCGATGAAGAATTAATGAATCGCTGTGTAGTACTCACTGTTAACGAGAGTAGGGAGCAAACCCAAGCCATTCACGCCATGCAAAGGAAGCAGCAAACCCTAGAAGGCTTACTTCAAACCGAAGACAAAAAACAGATAATCCAGCTACACCGAAATGCCCAACGCCTGTTACGTCCTCTTTTAGTCGCCAATCCCTTTGCTGAACAGCTCACTTTTATTGATGACAAAACACGTACTCGACGGGATCACATGAAGTATTTAACCCTGATCAAGACGGTGGCCTTACTCCATCAATACCAGCGTGAAATAAAAACCATTAATCACAATGGCCGGCCACTGGAATATATTGAGGTAGCACTAAGTGATATAGAGATGGCCAACCAACTGGCCCATGATGTGCTGGGTAGAAGTCTTGATGAGCTGCCACCCCAGACCCACACCTTGCTAAAACACATCAAGCAAATGGTCACTGAGCAATGCAAAGTCCAAGGCATGGATCAATCTGATTACCGTTTTAGTCGTCGTGATATCCGTGAATACAGCCAATGGGGAAACACACAAATCCGTGTTCACTTGGATCGCTTAATGGAAATGGAATACCTGTTGGCGCACAGAGGAAGGCAGGGGCAATCCTTTGTTTACGAGCTGTTATATGACGGTGACTTGGCTAATCGAAAGCATCTTATGGGCCTTATTGATGTGGATCGGTTGCAGAGAAATGAAGGTATGACGAAAACTTCACGGGGTAGAGATGCTAACTTAGCGGGGTGTTCACGGCCCATTAACGGCCCTAAAACGGGGGAGTGTCGGGGTAAGGAAAGCAGCCCTCAGCCCAATCCTGATAAGGCTTTAAACGGTACCAAGCCAGAAAACACCTCAGAAAGGGTTATAGGGCTAAAAAACAGAGATGTATCGTGTCGTAACCCTATCTATAGAAAGCCTCCACTTTTAGCTGCTCAAGGTGGTTAACCTATGGCATTACGCAGAAAATTACACAGCCACCGACAAAGTAAAAAGCAGAACATTAGTCACACGGCCTTTCATGGATACTTACAGCACTATGTGGAGTACTTGGGTATTCAAAATTACTCGGTGAGAACCATCGAATCCTACGATAGCCGTGTTCGTCACTTTGCTTTGTGGTGTGAAGAACGAACACTGGAACCCCAACAGATCACCAAACCGATCCTTGAACGCTATCAAAAACACCTCTTTCACTACCGGCAAAAGAACGGTGAACCGTTATCCTTTCGAGCTCAATCCATTGCACTGCAAGCCCTGAAAAACTTCTTTAAATGGATGGCCCAGAAAAACCACATGCTCTACAACCCCGCTTCAGAGATCCAATTACCCAAGATCCCTAGAAAGCTTCCTCGGGAAATCCTTACACCAGAACAAATCAGCGAGATCATCAGCCAGCCAGATATCAATACACCGGACGGCATTCGAGACCGAACCATCATGGAGCTGTTTTACGGTTGCGGTTTACGGCGCTCTGAACTGACTAACTTGAAGCTTTGTGACATTCATTTACCGCGTAGTGTATTGATTGTGAGAGAGGGCAAGGGTGGTCAAGATCGCTATCTTCCCCTTGGAGAAACGGTTCAAGCCTGGCTAGAAAAATACCTCAATGGAACCCGAGATGAACTGATCGGCCCCGCCAGTGAAGACGAGCTGTTCCTCACCGATTATGGCGAGTCTTACAGTCGTTACAACATTGGAGCCATGGTAAAGCGCTATATTGCTAAGTCGGGTATCGAGGTAAAGGGGGCTTGTCATCTATTCCGCCATGCCATGGCCACCCACATGCTAGAAAACGGTGCAGACATCCGCTTTATCCAGGTGATGCTAGGTCACAGAGACCTGAGCACCACACAGATATACACCCAAGTCTCAGTGGAGAAACTAAGAGAGATCCACCGTGCCACCCATCCCAGCACCAGGAAGAGTAGGGCAGAGCTGGAGACCTAGCCGCACTGTTTCCGTCCGTCATGTGCCTTGCAATGTTGGTTAACCGGAGAAAGTCAGCAAGCCACCTGCCGGGCTGCTTTGGTGGAAAACCGATGCCTTGTCATTAAAGGTGCTCGGCTTGCCAACAACGCAAACCAAGCCCAATTGTTCTAACCGCCAGCCACATCAAAGCCACAAACACCATGGCTTTCATGCGGCTAGCTATCTACCCCCATTCCCCCCACATGGGGGCTTTAGGGCAGGGCCAAGTAACATAATGCGGCATTATGCAAA
>JAFLJP010000064.1 GCA_022712945.1 Gammaproteobacteria bacterium
TGTTGAAAAAGACAATATCGCCATCTCGCGCTACGACTATGACCACAACGGAAACCGTAACGGCGGCTTCAACCACCAGAGCAGCATAGCCAGCACCATCGACCCGCAAGATGGGCTGCTGAACTACAACGGCACCACCTACACCTACACCGCCCATGGCGAACTGTACGCCAAAGAGCAAAACGGCGCAGTCACCACCTTCGATTACGACGTATTCGGTAACCTGATGCAAGTAGTACTCCCGGGCGACATCACCCTCGACTACCTCATTGATGGTCAAAATCGACGCATTGGCAAAAAGGTCAATGGCCTGCTCACCCAGGGCTTCCTCTACCAGGATCAACTCAACCCGGTAGCCGAACTGGATGGCAGCGGCAACCTGATCAGCCAGTTTATCTACGCTACAAAAGGCAATGTGCCGGACTACATGATCAAAGAGGGCATCAGCTACCGCATCATCAGTGATCATTTAGGCAGCCCGAGGCTAGTGGTCAACACCACCGACGGCAGCATAGCCCAGCGGATTGATTATGATGAATTTGGTATCATCACCAGCGACAGCAACCCCGGTTTTCAGCCATTTGGCTTTGCTGGGGGAATATACGATCAGCATACACAATTGACCCGATTTGGGGCGCGGGATTATGATGCACAGACAGGAAGGTGGATCTTAAAGGATCCGATTGGGTTTGGGGGTGGGCAGGCGAATCTTTACGCGTATGTGAATAATGATCCGGTTAATTTTGTTGATCCTACTGGCTTATGCGGTATGGATGCTCGTGCAGTTGGAGCTATTTCAGGTGCTGTTGGTGGGGCTGTGTCCGGTGCGATTGCTGGAGCTATTGCAGGATTTTCCGTAGGTGGACCATGGGGTGCTGCTTTGGGAGGTGCTGGCGGTGCCATTGTAGGTGCTGCAGGAGGAGGCCTCTTTGGTGCTGCTGTTCCTGGGTCGGCAGGAGGTGCCGCATTTGTGGGTGGAATGGGAGCAGCTGCAGGTGGTGCTGTGGTTAGAGGTGTTGCTGGAGGGGCATTTGGTGGGAGTACTACTTATAATGCGACTCAGAATGGAGCGCCACCTGCAGTTGCTGGTACTGTCGGCGGTATCGCTGGAGGGTATTTGGCCGGGGGACCAACGGGAGCTTTAATTGGAGGACTCGGTGGCTTAGCTGGTGGGTTGACTCAGCAATATTTGTCTGGAAATCAGGATTGTGGATGTGAGTAATAATAGTATGTTTTCAAACGCGAAAATTAAGTGCCCACATTGCGGTAACCTAGCGATGCCAGTATCAAGGAAATTTAGCTTGGGGCCTGCCGTCGCTACAAAATGTGATTCATGTCATGAAAAAATAGGCGTGCCTTACTACTCGATGCTAGTAGCATTATCTCCTTTTTTGCTTTCTATATTTTTAACGTTAAAGTTAGAGTCAATACTTTCTATGATTACTGTGGTTTTACTTGGCTTTATTGCGATGACACTAATTCATTTATACGTGATTCCTATTGTAAAAAAATGAGCCACCAATCATCAGCCTGGTAGGGTGCATTCCATGCACCATATAAAAGACATGATGCGCTCACACAACGAGAACTACACACGGGACAAGCTAGGCCGCAAAACTGAATCAATACAAAGCCAAGAGTGCGGCCCCCGCACCAAAAGCGGTAATGGTGTGCCGCTGGTTTTTCATTCCCACGCTCTCACGTGATAATGCATACACCCACCCAAATAAAAAGGGGCTAAAACTAGCCCCTTTTCTCATTCAAACAAAAAAAGAAAGGGGTCAAATACAATATTGACTCTTTGTCGGTATAATTCAGCCCTGAAAGCCCTTTACCACCCATATCCAACTACCGCTTTGGGTTCAGTTCAGCCATTCAATCGCAGGCTAAAGCCTACTCCTACAGCTAAAAAAAGGGCTTGCCCATTAGAAATAGAAAGTTCTGGTCAAAGGGATCAAGTACAATATCACGTTGTATTTTCTTTTTAGCAGGGTCGGTAAAGAGCGCGCCTCACGCTGGAAAACAGTTGAAGAACATGATAAACAAGCCAATATGATATTTCCTCCATTAGGCTCCCTGATATCCATTCCCTCTGATGGCCGGGTAATTGACTTCAACTACCACCCCACATCCGCCAGGCTGGATAACATCAGCTCACTCCGCGGCCAGACCCACTACCGTTATCACCCGACCACCGGGCAGCTGGCCACTCTCACCGCACCGGATAGCGGCACACTCGACTTCAGCTACGATGGCTTCTTACCGCTCGCCACCACCTGGGCAGGTGCCATCAATGGCAGCGTCACCCGGGGGTATGACAACAACTTCTGGCTCACCTCACTCACCGTCAACAACAGCCCCATCAACTTTGAGTACGATAGAGACGGACTATTAACCCAGGCCGGCGAGATGACACTCAGCCACCACCTGCAAAATGGCCAGCTAACCGACACCGCACTCAACAGCGTCAGCACCCAGCAGCGCTACAACCCCTTCGGTGAACTCGCCACTGTTAGCGCATCGTACAACACCGATGCGCTCCACGACGTGAGCTACACACAGGACAAGCTGGGCCGCATCACCCACAAAACCGAATCAATACAAGGTCGCCAGTGCAACCTATCGCTACTTCTATGACGAAACAGGACGCCTGACTAGTGTTGAAAAAGACAATATCGCCATCTCACGTTATGACTACGACAGCAACGGTAGCTTCAACCACCAGGGCAGCATAGCCAGCACCATCGACCCGCAAGATCGGCTACTGAACTACAACGGCACCACCTACACCTACACCGCCCATGGCGAACTGTACGCCAAAGAGCAAAACGGCGCAGTCACCACCTTTGATTACGACGTATTCGGCA
>JAFLJP010000004.1 GCA_022712945.1 Gammaproteobacteria bacterium
CCCAGCCACCGCCCCAGCCACCACCACCGCCGCCACTCCAGCCACCGCCGCTACCGCCACCACAGTTTCCGCCACCGCTTGGCCGAGTAAATGAGCTACCAGAACCACCGCTAGCGGTCGTTCCATTCGCACAATCATAATCATAGTTGGCACTGACTCCACTGGAATATCCGCCACAGTGGCTGCCACCCGTGGCGGAACCATCGGGATGCAATGATGCAAGCTTCGTTATCCGATAGGGAATAACCAGGCTTTCTTTAGCCTCTAATACATCGGGAATATTGGCTAGATACTCGTACTTGTAGTACGCATCTTCTGTATCACCAGAAAAGGTCAGATTGTCTGCCCTGACCAGCCCGTAGTTTGTCAACCGGAGTTCGCCATAGAACACATCACCAATTCCCATATCAGGAATTGACGTGCTGCTGGGTTCCATTACGATAACGGCTGCAGGCACGTCCGTTTCGAATGTTGCCTGTAACACAATTTCATATCGATCTTCGATGGTGATTTCAGTTACCGACCATTCAACAATAATCAAATTGTAATCAAGGAAAATTTCTTGTGCTGTTGTGATTCCTGCTCGCACGGTAAAGCGGCCGCTTAAATCTTGATGATCTGGCGCACTGGCACGGAAGCGATAACGGCCTGCCGGTAATTCAGTAAACAACGCTTCACCAGTATTGTCGGTCGTCAGTGTCTGCTCAATACTAATCACTTCTTCATTTTGAACACGTATCCGTGCTCCTGCCAATCCGGGTATCAAGTTGCCATCTGTATCAAGTGTTGCTGTGTAAATATCAGACGACTTGAATAATATATTGCCAATGCCAGACTGCACGACAGACACATACACGTTAATGTCTGTTGTTGGATTATTGGTACTGGAAATACGCACCTTAAATTGGTGAATACCCTCTGGCACAATATTATTGGGTGTCACCGCAATCTGGATTTGCTTAGTCTCACCAATACCAATATTACCCACACTTGCTGGCGTGGTTAGATAGATCCAGGATGGCGCCTCGCTACCGGTTGTTGTTACCAGTGACACCGATACATCACTCATGGCTGCCAAGCCACGATTCTCTAGTGCCAAAGTCTCTTGTGCATTTCCATCTAGTGTGACACCCGTCTCGATATAATTTGGCGAAAAATATAATGCTGGGGATGCATCTGATAATCGATACTCAATCGAAGCCCGTATTAATTCTTCCGTCCCACTTTCATCGCTCATTACTTTTAAAGTAATGAGGCCCGTCGTCTCTGCCGTGTCATCACCGATAATGCTAAATGGTAGTGTGACTGATTCACTTGAAGCCAGGTTGACTGGCGCACCCACGGTTACGCTCATACCTGTCGGCAAGACACCTCCGATCTGGTCTGCGGCCTCATAGACCAGGCGTAAATTGGTTGCAGTGGTGCCTTCACCTGCAGTTGCACGAATGACATTAAAGGTGTCTGCATTGTTTCGTGCCAAGTGTAGATTCAAATTTGATGGTTTGATTGATACGCGACCGATAACAAATTGCTCTTGTGCCGGGCGCGAAAGAATATCAGGGTGTATCGCCGATACGTCATAGATACCAGAAGCACCTTCCTGTGGTTCGAAGGTATATGTGTAATTACCTTCCGCATCGGTCACAACGGTTGCATAACGCTCAAATCCACTCACCGCTAACACTATTTTCACGGCAACATTTGGCATTACTGTGCCAGTGCTACGTTCAATAGCCTGCCCCGCTATAATAATGGGAACATCGCCAAACGAATTCACTGGCGATACATTCGTAATATTGGCCGTGTAATCAGTGTCCGCTAATGGCAGTACTTCACTGTTATTCATGCCGATTATTTCGACATGATCCGGTTGATTGACATGATAATGAAATTTATCAACAACCAGTTCAATGCGGACGTCATCTGATGCCGTTGCTGGAATGGGTAGATTCACCCAGTCGGAAGTAAAGGTATCGCCAGCCGCTACACGCGCAACAGATTGCCCATTAACCAACGTCACAACATTTCCAGTTGCCTGGTGTATATCAACAGTCGATAGCACATTGCCATCGTGATCTCTCAACATAAAACGGATTTCGTTGGATGCGGTTGTTGCACTGCGTGCTGTGATTATTTCTGTTTCTACTGCACTGGTATTTTCAAATGTAAACCGAACCTGCCCAGCGGTCCCACGTGTTAATTCCTGTGACTGTATGTTCAGTAATAAAGCACCATCCGTCACGTTAATTGATCCGGTTTGTGAAAAATCAACCACTTCATTTGTTGTCGAAGTAATGTTGATATTGGTTGCAATGTCCGTGATATCCGTCAACGTTTCAAACCCACCGACGATGACCGGAATACTTTGCATTTCACCTGCTGCCAAGTTAAACCGCTGTGAGACATGCAAATGACCGTCTACATTAACCTCGAGCTGAATACCACTCACCGTGGAAGATTCGTTATTTGTTACATTGTAATTGAGTTGATTCATAATACCGCGACGCAAACGGCTACCATCTGCCCGTTGCGCTGTGACTCTTGGTAGCGTGATCGTGCGGCCAATACTTTCCACACCATTCATATCGACAGCGGTCACGGCATAAATTCGTGTATCTCCGGCATACCCTGTGTCGATATAGCGTGTATCTGTTATCAATACGTTATTAACCTGAGTTTCCTGATCCTCACCGAGATATAAATTGTAACCTGTAATATTGCTTCCACTGTGGGTCCAATGAACGGTTGGTAAATCAGTACCTTCCTTGGTAATACTGAGCGTATTGACCGGCAATAACACCACATTTAAGTAAGCCGATTCAGATGGTGCGGTTTCATTGCCAGCATCATCCACCGCGGTAACAACATAGGTTGCTTCATCCTGGTCTGGCTGTGTATCGATATAACCCAGCACACCGTCTGTGTTTAAACCAAGGTTTGACTGCACCAAAGTCAAACCGTCAAGAGTGGTAACAACTGGGTTCGCACTGCGGTATAAACGATAAACAACACGCTCTGTTGTATCCGGTGCTGCCTGCCAAATGGCTCGAATACCTGAACCCACTAAATCAAGTGTCAAATTTTGTGGTGTACCTGGCATCGTTCCATCTGCCGTGACGACAGCTTGTATACTGTGTGCACTAATCGCTTCCTGACTATTTTCCTGGCGGATGCTTGCAACGGTATAGATATACTCACCATCCAAGGTTGTATTGTCATTAAAGCTTGTTTCCAGCGTGCGTTCATATGCAAGCAATTCCGTGTCGCTTGGCCCCTGTCGATATATCTGATATTCAATCGCTTCTTCGACAGAATCCCATGTTAATGCAATAACGCCACCCGATTGCGCCCGACCCACAAGGCTGCGTGGTGAGGCTAATGGCGGTAGGCCACCCTGATAAACCTGAAACTGGTTAGCCACGGTAACATCGTTACTGATATTGCCCAGGTCATCGTGTACAACTAATGTAAATGATAGTGTTTCAACTTCACCAAAACCTGCGTCAGCGGGTAACTCCAAGCTACCACGCCAAGTATAAGTTCCAATTTGATCCAGGTTATTTATTGTCGTTTCAATTCTGCCGACAGCCGACAATAGATAGCCTAACTCAGGCTGAGTACCGACTTGTGGTATCTCATTCAAATCAAACTCGACATTAACCGTTACCGGTGCTGCCTGGTCATTCTGGATGGGTTCACCTGGCGCGGTGACAAGGCGAACAATTGCCGGACCATTGGTATCTATTTCAATTGATGCCCCTACATCAATTTCGCTACCACGGTTTCCAACCAAGTCACGTGCTGAAAACACAGCATAGGCGGTGCCTGTTGGCGTGTATTCGGCAATCTCAAAAGAGCCGGTATAAATCGTTTCTGTTGACTGACGCAAAAAGACTGAAATAGGTACGCCGCTGTTGGGTGTGATACTCAGGAAAGGCGTGGTTAATAATGGTTCGTTAACGGTAACCGTTACATCAACCTGCCCTGGTGCCATGCGACCTGATATTGCATCGTATGCACCATGGGGGACATACTCAATAGATACAGCTCGTGGAATAACGCTATCAACCACTGCCATGACTTGATTTGATGGCGCACCTTCTGAACCGAGTTCATTGACTGCAACCAATCGATAGTAATAGTTACCATCGTCTATAGGCAAGTCATCGAAACGATTGTCGGTAATCAAATTATTGTTTGCCTGAGTCGCTGCAGAGAGATCCGTCATGCTCTCAAGCGAACGATATAAGTTATAGCCCCGCACACGATCGTCTAATGATGTATTCCATGTGAACGCAATTCTACCGCTGGCATTCGCCTGTGCCGTTAATCCAGTCGGCGCATCCGGAACGCTCGTATCCAGTGTGATAACAATAGCTGAAGAGTGAGGGCCTATACCTCCGCGATTTCGCATCACCGCCGTGATGCTGTTAGCACCCTCGTACAGTGTTGCATTGCCATTAAATATACCGTTTGCATTCGCTAGCAGCGGAGAACCATTCAGTACGCCATTGACATATAAAATCACCTCGGTTTGTGGTTTCGCCATACCCGAGAGAGCAATAGATGCTTCATTGGTAATTAAACCGGCCGCGGGTTCTGTAACCACCGGCACTTCAGTCGGTGCAGCCAGTGCCACCGTTACGTTGATTGTTTGCGTGGTCTCGTTATCAAGTGTGTCATAAACAATCATTGTGATGGCATGGGCACCATCAACAACATTATCGATATTCCAGTACTTGCTGTAACCATCTGAGCCATTCGTATCAGTTGTAAAATCAGCACTATCTATCTGAAATACAACACGACTGATACCGGTTGAATCCGTTGCCATCACGGCAACATCACCCGATTCGGTAATTTCCTGACCATCTGTTAATGCACTACCATTGTAGGTAAGCGCGGTGATTTCCGGACCCGTTAGATCGGGTTGTGGTGTTGCCGTCACCGTACTGACACTGGTCGACTCACCACCCGAAATGTTCACCGTAGTGATCGCAAGGTGATATTCAGTACCATTGGTCAATCCAGCAAGCCGTACTGTCGATGCGGTATTCGCAACAATTAAGCGAGGCGTCATACCATTAACCGAGGTGAAGGCAGTTGTATCTGCATAAACGGCATAATGCTGTACATAGTCGGTTGGAGCGACACCGCTCCAGCTCAGCTCGACCATGCCGTTGAGTGGTTCAGCAAGCAACCCGGTCGGATTCGACATTAAGGTAACACCTGTTACCGACACACCGGCACTTTCATTGTCTTCGCTGTCAACGGCTGTTACCCGAATCGGATAGCCCGTTGCCACCGCCAAGCCTGTTACTTCGTGGCTAATCACGGCACTGTCAACCAAGGTTCCCGCATCGTTATTAAAGTAGATTTTGTAGTTTGCTAAATCGTTGGCACTATTAGCTGATGGACTCCAGCTTATAGCCAGTCGATCAGCAAAAGAATTTACATGCAGATTACCCACCTCTTCCGGTGCCACAACATCAGAGGCTGTGACAGTAATGGGTGTCACACTGGAAATTGTGTTGCCCAAAGTATCGGACGCAACAACTGCGATGTAGTAGGTTTGTCCGCGTATTAGCCCTTCGACAGTATAGGTTTTAACTCCCGCAGGCACGGAGGCAATCGCAGTTGCCGTCGCGACATCGGCATACATCGTAGTGCTGATATAAATGGTGTAGTTTGCAATATCATTTCCGTTTGCGACTTCATCGTAAGAAGCCCAATCAAGTACTGCCATCGTGCCATCACCCCCCCCTTCGGCGGTAAACACAACAGGACCCGGTGCAGAATCATCAAAACTTATCGCCGCAATAGTTGCAGTACTGACGTTGCCAGCCCGGTCAGTTGCCACAAAAGACAATGAATTTTCACCATTAATCAACGGTACAGCGTATGACCAGCTTTCGTCTGCAGTGTTATTCAGCACCTGAGTTCCATTCAGCCAAATAGCGGCATAGGCTTCTTTGCTGCCCGTAACTGTGTGTACGTTAATACGGGTAACAGCTAGAAGTGCATCAACCACGGGGGCTGGTGGTGGTGTCTGATCAAAGGTAAATGATGACGATGCAATGGGTGACTGCAACGCCACGTTATCTGTCAGGCGAATATTCACTTGATAGTCACCTTCAACAAACCCATTAACGGGTACAAAAGTCAGCGTGTTCGCTGTTGCAGCCCAATCCCCTTCAACAACGAAAACATCCCGGGTGATCGTCATAGTTGAGGCGGCCAAATCCAGCCCAGTGCCTGTTTCAAGAAAATCAACGACGATTTGTGATGCCGCAGTGTTACTAAAGGTGTTATTGCTCGGGTTTATGCTGTTCACTACAGGCGCAACACTGTCAACGAAAAATCTGACCGTAACGCTGGCCGTTTGATTATCCAGGTCATCACGTGCGTGAATAACCAAATCGGTTGCACCCTGCCCCAAGCTTACATTTGCCGACCAGCTACCTGAGCCAAGTGAAACAATTTGATTATCGCCAATCCATATTGATGTATCTGCATTTCGCTCGCCTTGTAGCGTGGCCATCGATGCAGTTAGTGAGGTAACCGCTGGCGCTATCGGGTAATTTGTAATGGTTGGCGGATTAGCCTGCATAACAAAGTGATACGCGTCAATCACAGGCACCATGGCGTTTCCTGCAATATCCGTTGCATTGGATACATCAACCATTAATATTCCGCCCATATCTTGCGTCAACACAATGTCGGGGGTTGTATAGGTATCGTTGCTATGGAGAGTTGTCGTCCAGATACCGTCCGATGGAACCGTTGGGTTTAATCCTTCAGTCGCATTCATTGTCACCAAAGGCTCAACCAGTGTGTTCATTGCACTGTTGAACTGAACGATGACACGGTAATTTGTGGCCGCTGGCACGGCACCCGGTACACTGCCTCGCGCATTTTCTACGCTGGGTTTCACTGTGTCCACAACGGTCAGGATTGCTGTATTGTCTATCGCATTATCTGAGGCATCCATGAGTTGCATACTGGGTGTAACCAATTCATGGCCAACCACGGTAAAACCATCCGTTATTCCAATGCTGACTTCGGTATTGGTATCGTTCCATTGAATGCGGTTAATCGTACCGTAGAGGCTCCCCTCCGGCGACAGGTTTTCATTGGCCTCTGTTGTGCCATCAGACAGTGCAACTGATTGAATAGCCTCACTAAAGCCAAACACATAGCGATCACCTATACTGACTGCACCGTCGCCATTCGCATCATCAAATGCGACTGATGTTATTTGTGGCGCGGCTAAATCACGCCCAGTGAGTTGCTGAACGCCACTCGCTGAATTACCGGCAACATCGGTCAAAAATCCGCCTGGGATAACCAATTCGTCACCTAGAACGGTGAAGCCATTACTAATCGTTACGGTGACATTACGACTGTCGGCACTCCATTCGACGGTATTAACATCACCATAGCGTGCACCGCCTTCAGGTCGTAACTGAGAATTTACATTTGTTGTACCATCTTGGATCGCACTGGTTAACATTGCTTCGTTAAAAGCAAAGACATATTGATCGCCGATGGAGAGGTTATTACTGGAATCCACATCCAGCCAATCCAGACTAGCAAATTCAGGGGCGATTACGTCGATCAAATTCAACCGCTGGGTGCCAACCGTTGCATTACCGAAGGTATCAGTCAGACCTGATGGGGTCACCGTTTCGCCACCTGTTACAGTAAAACCTTCGGTGATGGTCACGATAACGGTGGTGCTGTCCGGCATCCAACGAAGCGTATTCGTCGTACCATAAATTAAACCACTATCGGGCATTAATTTATCATTAGCATCCGTTGTGCCGCCAACCATCAAAGCAGTGTCCATTGGCTCAGAGAAATTGAAGTGGTATTCATCACCCACTGACAATATCCCGTTGCCATCTCGGTCATTAAATTCAACCGAATCAAATCGTGGTGGTGTAAATTCGAAAACCTCTTCCATCAAAATCATTTCCGGCAAGGCTGCCCGCAATGATGTTGCCGGATTTTCATGTACAAAATCCAGTGTCAATGATCCGCTTTCATAATAGGTTTTTGGTATTGAAAATTCATATTGCGTCGGTGTTGTCGGCATTCTCATGGAGCCATGCACCCCATCGCCAGAGCCGTTTTGTGCACTTTGCAATACGGTTGCGGGGTCACCGTTATAATAGCTTACCCGTATTTTGTAATTCGTCTCTGGAGTCAGGCCTGTATAATCGACCGTAATCGTGTTTGCATCCCAAGCCATTGTTCTATCTGGCTGCAAGCTTGAAGCATCCCACTCATCCGACAAGGTGCCTTGAGTTAGAGTTGGAATTGCCATAGAACCACGACTGCTACCAGCAGTTGCACTGAAGTTTATATAAGAGAACGCTATTGGGACAACTGTCGCAAATGATGCGTAGTCAACATTATCGGTTACCTCTGCACCCGTTCCAGCTGAATTACCTGTCGCATGATAAGGACCCGTTGCATCGGTATCGCCCCACCAGTTTTGGGTCGCATTGATCGCATTACTCGTGCTGTTACGAATACCCAATAGACGATTCAAGAAAATTTGGTTATTTGTGACGACAGCATTCGCGTTATTCAGAATCTCAAGACCGTCTTGGCCATTGCTTGAAATACGATTAAACGTAATGTGTGGATTAGCGCCCGAGCGCTCTATCCGTATACCATCATGATTATTACCCCATATTCTGTTTCCGGTAATCGTTGGAGAGCCTTCATAGACCCGAATACCGGCTGAGCTACTGTTCGAAATTTCACTGCTTTCAATTGTAATATCGGCTCTATTGACATAGATTGCGCCACTACCATTGGTGCCCGCATAACGGATCTTGGTATGTTCAATTCGGGACAGGTTTTCGAACAATGAATTGTAAAATGCAATACCACTCCAATTACCATTTTGAGGCGCAGTATCATTACCATTGCCGTTAGTATCACCACCAACGGTATCATCGGCATAAGATGTGAATACCACCTTTTCATCAACGGTTCCGTTGCTGATCAAGGCACCATGGACAGTGACACCAACATTGGATGCATACTTAACAATGACACCCGGGTCGAGAGTCATCGTTACATATGCAGGCACTGTTAAGGTGTTGTCATATATAACATAGGTCCTTATTTCATCGGGTGTGCCTGCTCCCCATTTTCGGAAAGAGGCATTAAAGCGTAAAGAATTACCTCTGATCGCAATATAGTTTTGAGTATTGGGTGTTAAGACATTACTGTCATCTGGAAACGCACTGGCTGGAATCATCAATGCACGGGTGTTGCCCGTTATCGTGTTATGGCGGATAGGTGAGATATCCCGAGAATCGTAGTTATAAATACCCCATCCATTATTACCGGTAATTGTATTTCCATTAATAGCGGTTGGCACACTGTATCGGAGGTATAAACCATCACCCGCATTATTTTCGATCCTATTGCCAATAAATTGCGGCGCGCCGTAGTAATTGTAAATACCTTGAGCCTGATTATTTGTAATACTATTCCCCTGTATTAGCGGAGAAGAGTTATAAATATACAAGCCGCGATGCCCACCATAACTGATGTCGCTCGAGACAATATCTACATCACTATTGTAGAGATAAACATTTCCGGTATTACTGCTACCCGCAAAACGTATGACGGTATTGGCCAGCCTTGAGCTTGAATCAGCACTGTTGAAATACAACATATCCCAAGCACTCGGTGCGCCAACAGATGGGCCATCATTATTGCTATCACCACCAAAGCTATCATCCGCGTAAGCTGTAAATACAACCGGTGAGCTTTCCGTTCCTTCTGCAATAAGTTCACCATCAATGGTTAATCTGCGAGAGGAATAGAACTTTAGAATAGCGCCAGGCAATAATTTTAATGAAACACCTTCAGCAACAGTCAGGCCATCATTGATGACATAGACCCCTGCCGACAAGGTTCTGTCAGAACTTAATGTGCCTCCAAGGGAAACTACCTCACTCTCTGCGCCTGTGGGTGTCGCTGATATACTCACTCCCGCGCTCTCATTTGGCACTTCGTCTACGGTAGTAATTCTGGTCGTATAGGTAGTCTCTGACGTTAAGCCAGCCAACTGGTAATACGTATCATTGCGACTAATATTGATGAATTGGCCATTGTTAAAGTCAGGACGGTTATTACCAAATATCGCGCCTCCATCAATAGACACATACAACCGATGCGCAACAAGGTCACCTTCCGAGTCGGCGCTCGCAGTCCATTGATAGTGAATTGAAATATTTTCGCCCGCAGTTTGATTCGGTGTCGCTATCAATCCGGCAATATCTTCCGGCACGACTGTATCGGGTTGATTATTGGTAATCACCGGACCGACGGTGACAGATTCTGTGCTATTGCCTGTATTGTCGTTAACACGAATAGAATAGAAATAGGGCTGACCAAGCGTGACGCTAGTATCATCGTATTGCGATTGTCCGGCACTCACGGTGCCAACGACAACCTTACTATCCACACTGGAATTACCGCGTAAAATTTCATAGTTCGTCACATCACCTGCAGCGTCATCATCTGCGGAAGGCACCCAGGTCACCCGAATTCCATTTTCAGCCTCCTGTGCATTCACATTCGATACAGCTGCGGGTGCATCGGCGTCAATCGAAACATTTATCTGGGTTGGAACAACAGGGCTGTTACCGGCACGATCAACGGCATGAACATAGATGGTATAACTGTCAGTTATCGAATGATTCCAGCGATAGGTCCAGATGCCCGCCGTTGTCAGCGAACTGACCGGAGACCAACGGATCGCGTCACTACCCCGTTGAATACCAATCGTTATACTTTGAATACCGGATGCATCATCTATTGCCGTGCCTTGAATTAATAAATCGGTTGCCGACACCAAGTCGCCATTATCTGGACTGCTAATTGTGATAACGGGAGCTGTTGAATCGACAACGCGCTGCTTAACCAACATTAACCCTTGCAGAATTGCCCTTGGCCCTGAACTCGCAGAAACATTCAGTTGTAAATTGCTGGCATCAATTGAATTCTTAGGAATTGCCGTCGAATAAGACGTTGGACGATTGTAAGGCAAGATCGTTGTAGGCAAAATTACATCACCATTCGCACCCACAATACGTTGTGTTGTTGTTATACCACTATCACCGCTAAACAGTGTTGCAAGTAATTGGTAACCCGCCGTACCCGACAATCCAGTGTATTGTGCTGTGATTGCCTTAATATCGTAGTTTTCGACGAAAGTTTGCTGTTCAGCCGTTCCCCATTCGTCAGACGATGTGCCAGAGACAATTGGCGTTACAATGCCATAACCATAGTGATTTGTGCCACCGGCATCAAAGTAACTAAATTCAGACCCATCTGTGCGGAAGCTGTTCAATAAATCAGTGACCGTGACATGGCTGCTAACCTCATCGCCCGAACCACCAAACTCACCGCCCGGACCATCCACCGCACCCCACCAGGTGTCGGTCGCATCAACGCTCGTACCACTGCTG
>JAFLJP010000062.1 GCA_022712945.1 Gammaproteobacteria bacterium
CCGTAACGAGAGCAAGTGATTTTGAGTCAGGTTTTTCGATTATTTGAGGCGAATAGTGGGCCTATTTAACGAAAATGATCGGAAAATCTGGCCAAAATGGCTTGCTCGCAGTAGGTCAGTCTGTTCTCGGACAGGCTCCTAATGTGGTGCGTATTGCTCAGGGTTGAGAATAGTGGGTTGCCCGGTGACCAGATCACACAATAACTGACAGGAGGCGAGGCCAATCGCCACACCATTCCTGAAATGGCCGCTATTGATATAAAGCCCACTGATATTACTGAGTTCGCCGATGATTGGAACACCCTCTGGGCTTCCCGGACGCAGACCCGCCCAGTGATGCACCACCTCACACTCCGCCAACCTTGGGGCGATTTCAAGTGCCGCTTTTATCAACTCATCTTTGGTCTGAGGGTTGATACTTTTATCGAAACCAACGTGTTCGGTGGTACTACCCGAGAGCACCCGCCCATCACGGCGCGGAATAATATACCGCCCACGGTAGAGTGTGATGCGTTGAATGAAGCCTGGCGCTGCCTGGAATTGAATCATCTGCCCTCGCACAGGTGTTACCGCAAGGTGATAACCCACACGCTCTAACAACCCGGCAGACCACGCCCCCGCCGCAACAATCACTTGAGGCGCATATAACGATTGCTGCCGACTGGTGGCACCGATCACCTGCCCCTGTTCGATCAACAGCTGATCGACCGGGTGATTTTCGAGTATGGTAACGCCCGCCTGTCGCGCAACTTGATGAACGCTATTGATTAAGCGGGGGTTGCGTACCTGCCCGACTTCTGGCATCCACAGTGCTTGTTCCGGTGATGGCCCAAGGTTTGGCTCCAGTGTTTTGAGTTGATCAGCACCGACTGTTTGCAGTGCAATGTCAAAACGCCGGGCCCAATCAATGGCCTCTGCCTGCTCTTCCTGATCAAGTATCAACATGCCACTGTTGATTGATTGTGGATCAATGCCACTCTCTTGCTGTAACTGCTCAATCAAGTCATGCCAGTGTTGGCGACTCCAGTTAACTAGGTCAGTAACCGCATCAGGGTAACGCCAGGGGTAGAGTGGCGAGAGTATGCCACCGCCAGCCCAGGAGGATTCACGCCCCAGCAGTGATTGCTCCATCAATGCCACACGACGGCCCTGCTTGGCAATGAAATAAGCACTGAGCAGGCCGATAAGACCACCACCAACAATGATGCAATCAAATTTATTATTTGAAGAGTTCATAATTTATTCTAAGGATACCTCTAAAAATAGTGATTTTTTGCTGAGAACCAGGAAACACCGCACACAGAACCACAGTGTATAGGAAACAAATGAGGATTCGAGCACGGAGCTGACGCCGCTATCGCGAAAAAAGTGCATTTTCAGAGGTGTTCCTAACACTATTTATCCAGTTTCTGATAGCGCGCAGCCAAACCAGTATAGCCCTGTTGGCTACATTTGAGACCGGCCAAACGGTTGCTGTTTTTCAGAGCCAAAGGGAGTGGCTGGCCCAGCAACCGGTTGTGAATCACAGCGGCGTTGAATGTATCACCCGCACCCAGGCTATCGATAATGTCAGTTTGTGCAAACGCACTGGCATGAAAAATATCACCCTGTGGCTCCACCGCATAGGCCCCATCACTGCCCCAAGCGCAAACCAGCTGTGCATGGGGGGCAAGTAGTTGCATTGCACTCAATAGCGACACCGCACTGGTATAACCGTTGGCTTCAGCAAAATGGCGGGAAAATAGCAACAGCTCGGCATAGGGGAACAGGGTTTCAATCCCCTCCCTAGGCTTCTCTATCTCTATTGAACAGGGGAGCCGGGGCTGCTGCTGTTTCAGATGTTGCAGCATCACCTTTATTTGATCAACCGCCCGCCCCTCAAAATGCACCCACTGGTAACGGGTTAAATCACATTGAATGAAGCTGTCAGCTGAAAGCTCTGGCAAGTCACGATAGTGTACGATGGTGCGGCTGCCGTTTAGTTGATTCAACGTAATGTAGGAGGTGGGAGTGGTGCCACCGCTCTCAATCTGGCAGTGCGAAAAGTGTATACCGTGAGACTGTAGATCCTGGCGAATAATTTGGCCTCCCGCATCATTGGCCAAAACACCACACCAATCACAGTGTTCACCTAATTGGCTGAGCACCACCAAGCTATTACAGGCATTGCCACCCCGGCATACCTGCTGTCTCTCTGCTCTGACTTCACTATCTTCCTGAGGGTAACCATTCAGGTAGTTAATGATATCCAGCGTGGCAATACCTACCCCTAAAATATGCGCCATAATTTTATGTTATCGTGTGTGGTTTTTCGGCGATTATATCACCCAAAAGTAGTTTCAGAGCGCTAAAAGCTTGATAATTAAAGGCCAATGCCGATAATTGTCTAAAGCAGGGGGCTGTATAATTGAAAATAAGTAACTGCTCAGCGTGTTTGAACTTTGCCTCAAATCGAGCCGTTTTTACACGAAAAGAAGACGCACGCAGAGCATACGTGATCGATTGAGTATGAAAATACGAAGAGTTGAGGCAAAAGATGAATACGCTGAATCGTTACAATAAAAGCTTATATAAGACGGCAACCGGTATCGGCTTACTCTGCTTGTTGGGTTTTCCCATCACAGCAGTGCAAGCCGAAACAGCCGTTGAACCAACAC
>JAFLJP010000148.1 GCA_022712945.1 Gammaproteobacteria bacterium
TAACTATTCAGCGTGTTTAGATTTTGCCTCAAATCGAGGCATTTTTGCACGGAAAGAGGGAGCATATGGGTATATGTGACCGATTGAGTACGAAAATAACCAAGAGTTGAGGCAAAAGATGAATACGCTGAGTAGTTACCAAATGAGTAGCATAAATAGAGCTTTCAACATCGCTGGGGCGGGAAATATGCATCGTGCAAAGGTCTTAAATAGTCGGACAACCCCATGAGCAATCATAAGATTATTTTTACCGGGCCTGTGGGTGTAGGCAAGACAACCGCCATCAGCTCCATCAGTGATTCAGCGGTGGTTAAAACGGATGAACACGCCAGCGATATGACCCAAGATCACAAGCAGGAGACCACCGTTGCCATGGACTACGGCGTCATGGTGCTGGGCGATAATGAACGTATTCACCTCTATGGAACACCGGGACAAGAGCGGTTCAATTTCATGTGGGATATTCTTACCCAGGGTGGAATTGGGCTGGTTCTGCTGCTTGATAATACCCGTGCAGATCCATTTAAGGATATGGACTTTTTTCTGGATGCATTCAAAATATTTATTGCCAAAAATAAAGTGGCCATCGGGATTACAAAAACCGATCTCAGCCCTTATCCAACACTGGAAAAATACCATGAAAAAATGAAAGCGCATGGTATTAATCCACCACTATTTGAAGTCGATGCACGAGAGAAAGAAGATATCTCAAAATTAGTGGAAGCGCTGCTGTTTTCACTGGATCCATGGCTGGGTGAATAGATGACTGAATATACATTAATCACAGAACAGTATGTTATGCCCACCCCGGCAGGGGCCTACTATGCGATTTCAAATAACAACGAAGAACCGGCAAGACACCTGTTATTTGCATTGATGTCGAAACCGAATAGCCAATATTTGACCCTCGACACCCTGCAACAGCTCTCTCATCTTTCCGAAGAGCAAGCCGCACTTGAGTTGCTGTATCGAGCCCAAAAACTGGGTTGGTTACAGGGGAATGACGATTCGCACTGCTCACCGGAAGGTACATTGGAAACGGTAGTGCCGCTGCTATTAGCTAAACTTTCTGGTTCAGGCAAAGCGTTATTAGCCGACGAAGAGGGCTTCTACCTCGCCTCCCACGGATTTGCTCATGAAACGGCCGAGGGGGTTTCTGCATTGAGCGCAGACCTTGCCTCCCTCTACCGGCGACATCATCGACTATTACACAACAATATCGGGGTGGAATCTTCAGCATGGGCGATTGTTAATGCCGGTGGCGACAGCCATCTGGGATTTTGGCCGCTTTATATTGGTGAACAGCGTTTTTCACTGGCAATTACTGGCCTGCCTTCGTTAAATCAACCAGCCTTTATGCAGTTGATCTGGTTTCTCAGTGAACGTTATGCCGGAGTGGGGCAACACCCGCCGGAATAACAGGAATCGTGCAAAAGTCTTATTACACAGGATTTACAGGAGCAATCTTATGCGTTCAGATTTATTGACCTCTATCTTAAGTGACTTGAATGGAAGCTCAGCAGATATTGAAGCATCGGCAGTCATATCGAGGGATGGATTAATGATTGCCGCCATGCTTCCGACAGGTATGGATGAAGATCGGGTGGGAGCCATGGCCGCAGCAATGTTGTCACTTGGTGACCGAACCTCCCAAGAGTTACAACGGGGTACTCTGGAGCAGGTGCTGATCAAAGGGAATAACGGCTATGTGTTGATGGCTCATGCGGGCAAAGATGCCGTGATATCGGTCATGGCCAAACCCTCCGCCAGATTGGGTTTGGTTTTTCTAGATGTTAAACGAGCAGTGGAAGATATCACCAAAATATTGTAGCCAATCTGAATTTATGAGCATCCCGATCGAACAAAAATAGATCATCAGGATGCCGAAATAAAAATCAAGGAGTGCACATGAAAGATATGAATGCAGCTGATATTACCGGGGAATACCGTGAGGCTGTGCTGACATTTCATAGCGGTTCAAGTCGAAAGGTCTTTTACACCGAAATTGAATCACCGATGCCTGATGGCCGCCTGATCGTCTCACGCACCGATTTAAATGGCAATATTACCCATGCCAATGCCCCCTTTGTCGACATGTCAGGCTACACCCGGGGAGAGCTTATTGGTGCACCACACTGTATTTTGCGTCACCCCGATATGCCAGCAGCCGGTTTTCAAGATCTATGGAACACCTTGAAGCAGAAGAAAAAGTGGCATGGCTATGTTAAAAACCTGCGTAAAGATGGTGGCTTTTATTGGGTCTACGCCACGGTCATTCCAAATATCAGAAATGGTGAAGTTTCAGGCTATACATCGGTGCGTCGAAGACCCTCTAAAACCAAAGTAAAAGAAGCTGAAGCGCTTTATAGAACATTGGAGTGAATAGAATGTCATACACCTTTACCGTCAGCCCCGATTTTAATCCGGATTTAATTTCCGGGTGGTTTTTCTTCAATACCTGGTTACAAAAAAACCTCAATGAGCCAATTCATCTCGAACTGTATAATGACTTTAAATCACAGCGGCAAGCGATTGAAAATGATGAAATAGATCTGATTTATGCCAACCCGTTTGATGCCTCAAGCTTAGTGCGTGAAAAGGGTTTTATACCGATCGCCTGCCCAGATAACGCTTCTGATGAAGCAATTATCGCCTTAAATATTGACAGTGAAATCTCAAATGTAGATGAACTACAGCCCGGTTTGCGCATATCAAAAACCGATGACCCCGATGTGAATATGGTCTGCTCACTGATGCTTGAACCGGCGAACCTTGATACGCAAAATACCACATCATCTACTCGCGCAACCTATGTGCTTGTGGCAAAAGATCTCATTACCAACAATGCCGATGTCGGCTTCTTCCTTGCCGATACCTACCTGAAGTTATCAGAAATAACCCGTCAAAAATTGAAAACATTAGTGTGCAGTGATATTCACGATATTCATCACCTCCTCCTGGCAGGCCCCAAAATCAGTCACAAACGTGATGAAATATTGGAAAACCTACTGACCATGGCTGAGCACGAAAAAGGACTTGGTGTGCTAAAAAGCCTGGGGTTTACAAAGTGGAAAGCGGTCGAACAGGAAGATACCGAGTTCATGATTGACCTGATGGAGACCCTTGAAAGCTAGCTTTCTGAATAGACAAAGTAGGCAAAAAGGGGATTTATTATGAAAGCGATAGCATGGACAAAATATGGAGCGCCTGAAGTTCTTAAGCTTCAAGAATTTGAAAAACCCTCCCCAAAAAATGATGAAGTGCTAATTAAAATCTATGCTTCTTCTGTAACAGTGGGTGATTGTCGACTTCGTGCATTGAAAGTGCCTATGGGTTTCTGGCTGCCTACACGATTGGTGTTTGGCTTAACAAAGCCAAGAAATCCGATTTCTGGAATGGATATATCAGGGGAAATAGAGTCGGTAGGAAAAGATGTAAAGCTATTTGAAAAAGGCGATAAGGTATACGGAACGGCAGGAATGAAGTTAGGAGCCAACGCTGAATACATCTGTTTATCCGAAAATTCAGCATTGGTGAAAAAACCAAATAATATTACCCATGAACAAGCAGCTGCTGTTCTTTTTGGAGGATTGGCAGCAATACATTTCCTAAGAGACAAGGCGGGTATTCAAATAGGTCAAAAGGTTCTTGTTAATGGAGCATCCGGTGCTGTGGGGACTGCCTCAATACAGTTGGCGAAATATTTGGGCGCAGAAGTAACAGGCGTATGTAGTACGTCAAACACTAAGTTGGTTGAATCTCTAGGTGCAAAAAAAGTTATTGATTACACTAAAAATGATTTCACTAGGAATCACGAAACATACGATGTGATTCTTGATACGGTGGGCAATCTATCGTTAAAGCAATGTAAGAAATCATTAACGAAACAAGGAAAATTGATTTTAATTAATACCGGTTTGTTAGTTAATTTATTGTCAGTTTTCAGAAAGAATGTGATTTGTGGTGTGGCAGGGGAGAGTAAAGAGAACCTTGGTTTTCTTAGCGAGCGTATTGAAGCTGGAGATATTGAGGCAGTCATCGACAGAGTTTATCCTTTAGAGAAAACTTCTGAGGCTCACCGGTATGTTGATATAGGGCATAAAAAGGGAAATGTAGTTATCTCAGTGGAACATAAAGAAACCTAACACATATAATTCATCTGTCATCGTCGCGGCCAAGCAACGTGTTTACAGTAAACATATATAGAGGGGTCACCATGCGACATTTGTATACAAAATGTAATGGTGGTGAGAACGTCGGCGGCCCTCACCAGGTCTTTTTTGGTTTGGCTTAGCGTTTTACCCCCACAACACCACTCTTGTCGAAAGGCACTTTTACATTTTTCAGCATCGGCAGTGTGGTATCCAGGTTCATATTGCCTTTGAGCTGGTAATTCAAACCCTTGCTTTTCATCAGCGCACTGCCCATCTCCATGAAATTCAATTTTAAGGGGATGTCGATTTGGGTTTCACCTTTTTCAGCCAGTTTAATGGTTTCACTCAATGTACTTTCAGCCCACTGTGCGCCATTAATTGAGAGGCTATAAGCCAGTTGACTCACATCAATGCCAAAAGCGTTGGGGTTTTTAATTTTGGCGCTAATCACAATTTCAGCGCCACTGAGTCCCATTTTTTTAACATTAATGCCCGCCAGCGAAACCTCAGGAATTTGTGGTACGGGAAACTGCCCCTTTTGCGTTGATGAAAACTTTTGAATGCCGATCACTGGCAGGTCGACCAGGGCAGTTGTTTGTAGCTCATAATTCAACGTATCCTGGTCCATTACACCTTGGTAAAGGTCTTTAAGATCTGCAAAATTCAGTGAAACAGGTACGGTTACCGTGCTGACACCTTTTGCATCAATTTTAAATTGGTCACGTTTTTTGCCTGCCAACAGCTGTTTGCCATCAAACAGCAGGGCATAATCAAATCCAGCCAAGTTAATCGGAATCGGATTTGGGTTATCAACTGTCAGTTTCAAGGACAAGCCTGCACTTTCCATCGTCAAATCTGTAATGTGCATCCCTTCTAAACTGACACTCGGTTTTTTGATCCCCGTAGCCTCTTTGACTTCGTTTAACGAGCAACCTGTTGCTATAAAAACAGTGGCAACTATTAACAGTATTTGGGTGGTTTTTAGCCATTTGATAGACATGGGTTCTTTCCTTAAATGTAGCGCCATTGTGGCAAGTCATTATGACAATAAATTCCGTTATGATGCCCTGTTTTACCCCTGTGCTCAACATCTCCTTTTGGATGGTTTTGTTTTCCAGCCCCTGACAATCATGCCCAAAATAGTGCCCAACCTTGTCATGTTCACCTCACCCTTCACCCTCCGTACCTAGTTGATAATGCAGGAAATTGGGATGAAAGGTGGAGTTATGCTGTTGATTCATCCAGCTTATAAACACAAACCCGATAGAAACCGGCGAAGCAGTAAAAGGCATCCACCTGCCGAATCACCTTTCCTTGCTGCTTTGCCTGTTTTTCCAACATGGCGATTAAATCCACTTGCCAGAAGCTCTCTAAAAATGGCTCCAAGTGTTGCAATATCCTGCGTGTTAACGGAAAGCGCCACAGCCGGTTTTTTTTAGGGCAGGCACCGTATTCGGTAATGACAAGGCGACCACCGGGTTGTAATACGCGAATAGCTTCACTGATGCTACGTTCACGGGCATCAGGTGGCAGTTCATGTAGTAAAAAAAATATCAAAACGGTGGTGAAAACATCGTTGCCATAGGCGAGGGATTCGGCATTCATTCGAGCGGATAGCAGTCGTTTTTTATCCACATCGGCCAGTTTTTTACGGGTGGCACTGAGCTGTATATCGGCCACATCCATCAGATAGAGTTCGTCATCCATCGCCTTGAGCAGCGAAGGAGTCATACTGCCATAGGCACAGGTGAGTTGTAACAGCCGTCCCTTGGGTCGGTTTTTCATGCAGCCATGCAGTGTTCGATGTGAGAGTGTTTTGTACTGGCCAAAAAGAATGGCGTTGATAATAGGTTGATGATCAAAAAACCACACACCCACTGGCCAGAGGTAGGCCCACCAGTAGTGGCGTACCAAATATTCTGGTTTGCCATCAATAAAGCGACGCCAACAAATGTGTCGCTACCTCGTGACCAATTTTATGGCGTCCCTGCCAAAAATTGACTCGCCTACGCGACAACTGATTCCTTTTGCCCCGACACGTCCTGCGTCCACCACGGCTCCGCACAACATCGATTCTCTCGTTGCACTACGCCATGGCTACCTCAGTGACTCTACGGAGCTTGATGGAACACAGCTCGG
>JAFLJP010000005.1 GCA_022712945.1 Gammaproteobacteria bacterium
TTTCGTTAAAGGGAACAACCATTCGCCTCAAATTGTCGAAAAAATGAACTAAAAATCACACTCTCTCGCTACGACCTCTATTCTCGAACAAGCTCCTAGACAGAGCGGGCAAAAAGACCAGTAAGAGCGGTATTTTAATGAATTCTACATCCCTTAGAGAGTGTTGCCCAGTTTTATACCGGTCTCAAGCTCGTCTAAATGGGTTTAATAGAACAGGTGTTAAAATTTAACACGATTACGCTGTCATCGCATTACAAAATGTCTGAAATGTGCTGAAATCGCATCGAAAGATCAACGGCCTTGATATCTTTAGTGAGCAGCCCGACCGAGATAAAATCGACCCCGGTTTGGGCAATGGCCGGAATGGTTTCAAGATTCACACCGCCGGACGCCTCCAATTGACAGCGCTTATCTGCTATTGATACCGCTTTTTTCATTGTTGTATTGTCCATATTATCGAGCATGATCACATCCGCACCACTCTCAATTGCCTGTTGTAGCTCACTGAGTGTCTCAACCTCAACCTCAACTCTCACATCCGGGAATAATTTGTGCGCCTGTGCGACTGCCACACCGATCGAACCCGCAGCCATAATGTGATTCTCTTTAATTAAAACCATGTCATAAAGACCGATGCGGTGGTTGTGGCCACCACCACAAGTGACTGCATATTTTTGTGCCAGACGTAAACCAGGCAAGGTCTTTCGGGTATCCAGAATTTTGCATTGAGTGCCAGAGAGAGCCGCAACGTAGCGCTGGGTCAATGTGGCAGTAGCAGAGAGTGTTTGCAGGAAATTTAACCCACTGCGTTCACCGCTGAGAATTGTGCGGGCCGGGCCTTGTAGCGTACAGAGCTGCTGGTCGGCTTGCACCTGATCACCATCAGCAACATGCCAGGTAATCTCAACGAGGGGGTCGAGTTGACGAAAGACCTCGTCAAACCAGGCGCTACCACAGAGGGTTGCGGCCTCCCGGCTGATCACGGATGCACTGCACTGCTGATGCTCTGGTATAAGGGCAGCGGTGAGATCACCACTACCAATATCCTCATGCAGAGCACGTGTTACATCCTCGCAAACAGTGGGGGGGAGTGGGGCCGATTTAGACATGCTGATGACTCATTCTGGTTAGCGGTTATTTCTCGCACACCATAATGATCTGCAGCAACCATGGCAAGTGTCCTCTGGTTTTTAGGTCTGAAATAGTATGGGTCGCCACTTAGTGCCGACCCTGATATTCGTATCAGCCCGTCGTGTTGCTTCAAGCCTAATGTTTCTTCTCCTTAATGTTATTTTCCGGCAGTCAATAAAACGCCTCCAGAGCCTAAGCCCTGGAGGCGTTATTATTTGTAACCGTAAGGCGCTTACTTACAAGTTTTCTAGCAGCACGCTCTCAGCTAAAAAACAACCTGTTAGATTGAAGGCACCGTAGGCCTCCAGATGCTGGCCTGGCAGCAGATCAGAGAAGCCCACTTGCTCGCTACTGAAGCTGTCATTCTCGATGGTCAACAGGTAGATAACCGTATTTTCATCGACAGTGACACAAACATCGCTTGGATTGCCGGTTAGATTGAAGCCAGTCAGGTCGTCGTGCAGTGTCAGAAGGCTCCCCACTAGCTGCGTGACCAGGCTTGAGGCTGGCTCAACAAAAATAACCGCCGCCTTGAGCTGCTCTGCTAGCAGGTCGTAAACCCCTTCAACCTTGATGTTCATCCCCAGCGTCAGTTCGTCTAGCTCCATCGCTTCGCCCGACATGCTGTACGCCTTGCTCTCTGGATAGAACAGAACCTCGGTGAGCACGTCGTTCTGATCGCGTAGTACGAATGTTGCATTGTCGGTATTAATGCTATCAATAGTGCCTAGGTACGACTGGAAGTGATCAGCTGCGGCCATCTCGACAACTTCGGCATCCAGCCCCAGGTAGCGGCCACTCAGGTCACGGTAATAGCCCAATACGGTGATGACATCGTTTTCCTGCAGTGACGGCATTGGCACGACATCACCCAATTCATCAAAATAGCTTGTAGTATTCGCTGTGAATACCTCAATACAACGTTCATCTCTGTCCTGGTCTTCATCGTGCTCGTAATCGCTGATGCTGTCTAGGTGTTGGCAAAGTTCAAAGCGGTCACTTTCAATGTCATCAACGTAGCCACTGACTCGCACCAGCTTGCCGCTGATCTTCTCGGTTAAAACATCAATAAATACCACCGGGCGGAAACGATACTCACCCTTGCCGTTTTGGATCAGGTGGATTGATTTTGCAATGTCCAGATCGACCTGCAGTGCAATCGTCACACCAGGGGTGACAACAATCTCACCGCGTGGGTTTAGGTCCAGCTTGCCATTGCCACCCATTTCAGGGCTTTCCGTGGTCTCAATGTTGCCATTCATGTCCAGGCGGATCAGCTGAGGGTTGGAGACCCGCATGCGCACCTTATAATAGCTTCCCGCGGGGATGCCGGATGCGAGAGAAAATAGGTCTGAATGGCTTTTAAGGTCCAGTAGGTCGATTGTCTCGTTGCCACTGAACAGTGATACTGCGCCATCATCACCAAGTAGTGAGATTTCGGTAACGGTGAGCATAAATTGATCAAAATCATCAATGGGCGCATCCGTCAGTAGAACCGCGACTGAGCCAGTGCCCGAACTGCTTTGGCTGCTGGGGTCACTGCCTGCGGAATTACAGGCGCTAAGAATCAGCGCAAGTGCCGCTATCAGTGTCATGCTATAGAGCTTGTGTCGTATTTTTATCATGAAGTCCTCATCTTAACGCGTTGATCAGCTAATGGTGATTATCCCACGTATGTATCATATGATGAATGTGTAATTGTTAACCTTTTATAAACCATGGGCGGTTATGTCGGGTACCACTCAGATTCAGTTCTTGATTCGTAATTTACATTGATTTCACGAGTTGGCTGTGCCAGTCAAAGCCTGCGCTGTAAGCCTGATGGGCCTGTAGAAAATCACGTTATCGAAATATATCATGAAAAAAGGGGTCAAATGCAATATTGACTCTTTATATCATATGACTTATCTTTAAATTATGCCTAGACCACTCCGAATGGAATATGAAAATGCCTACTACCACGTAATGAATCGTGGAGCAGGTCGTCGTACTATTTTTCATGGAGATGAATATTACGAGGCTTTTTTACAGGTATTAGATGAAGCTCATCGTCGGTTTGGCATCCAGATTCACAGCTATTGCTTGATGAATAATCATTATCATCTTTTAGTGAAAACACCGGAAGGCAATTTGGGTAGAGCAATGCGCCATATTAATGGTGTTTATACCCAACGCCACAATCGTTTACGTAAAATTGATGGCCCGCTTTTTCGCGGCAGGTACAAAGCGATTTTGGTTGAGGAAGATAGCTATCAGCTTCAGCTTTCTCGTTATATTCATCGTAACCCGCTTGAAGCAAAGTCTGTAGAGTCATTAGAGAGCTATCGATGGAGCAGTTATCCCGTTTATCTAGGTGAAAAGCTAGCCCCAGAGTGGCTGTATCAAGATGAAGTTTATGGTCAGCTGGGTGTTAAGCATAAGCTAAAAGAAAAATATCGTGCTTTTGTTGAGCTAGGTATTGATGAAGAGCTTGCAGCCTTCTACAGCAAAGGAAATCAAGTCCCTTACCTCGGCAGTGATAAATTTAGGGCTTGGGCCTACCAACAGCGTATTACAGCTGATGAAGAGGTTAACCAAAAGATATTGCAGCAAATTAGGCCCGATTTTTATCAGGTTATAAACCATGTGCTCGATGAGTTCTCGGTAGATATGAGTGATATTGTTGGCAGTCAACAAGGACGGCGAGAGGATAATATTCCCCGATGGGTGGTGATGCATCTTGGGCAGGAGCTGTGTGGATTGAAATTACGCCAGATAGCCGATCACTTGGGGTTAAAGCGGACGGGCAGTATTCCCACGACGATAGGGAAACTGAAAAGGAAGCTGGAAGAAGATAAAAAATTGGTTGATCAGGTTAAAAAGGTAAAGAGTCAATATTGCATTTGACCCCTTTTCGCTTTTCTTTCGATCTGCGATTGCCTGTGGCATTACCAGCAAAGGCCCATGGCGTAGTTCGAAAACCCCCGGCATACAGCAGGCGTTATCCTAACGACTACTTAAAATCTCAGGGGCTATACGCACTACGTGATGGATGGATCAAGCTTCACCATGCTAAAGAAACGCCCTGTGCGGAGCCGCATGCAGGGTGTTGTGGGGGCTGAGGGTAAGAGACCCTTGGCTACCCGATTAGCCTTAATTCAGCGGCCAAAACCATATCTCTTTGGAGTTTATATAGCAGTTTGAATTGCAAACAGCTACAGTAGTAGTTGAGTCAATTAAATCTATATGACCACCTCCATAACCTGTAACCTTCCAAAACAGCACTACACCTTTTCTACCTTGTATTTTGGTTAAAAAATCAGCTGGTTTATATATTTCGGGCATTCCAAACACACTAGGATTTTTTAGCTGATCAGCCAAAAGTTTTGCTCCAGCCTCTATCCTTTTACCTGCAAATTTCCCTGACTTTACTGGTAGTCTTCCAACAAATGTTACACCTGATTTCAATAGGGCTAGGCTTACCCTTGCTGCACAGGTATTAACATAGGCTGGGTTTTGTTTTATTAATTTCTCATGGTCTATGCCCATTTCCGCATAAAGATCAGACCCACTCTTATAGTTTGACTGAAGCTCATTTGATGAGTAGTAATTTGACTTAAGAGTTATAAATGCCGGTTTCATTAGGTTTCCTTGCAAGGTAATAGTTCTTTCAATTTAGAGACGATAGCTACAGACGCTCTAACATCTGGAGATCTCTCTAATGTTCCTTTAAGTCCAATATAAGCCTGTTCCTGAATTGCACTAGGAGAAGCAATACTATATCCACACCAAACGCTGCCTTCAGTGCTATCAATAACCCCAATCAGGTACATTTCGGCAAACCTCCGCTGTTCAATATTAGGACTCATATAGGCATCCATGAACAATTTCGTAGTAATAGATAAATTCTGTGCTATCAACCTTTGATTTTCACTGCTTGGAATAACTATGGGGTTAGCACACGCAACCTGTAAAACAGAAGCAACAAATAAAGATATGTAAACTAGAATTTTTTTCATCAATACTCCAATATTTCTTCATTTTAAGGCTAACGC
This sequence comes from Gammaproteobacteria bacterium, assembly GCA_022712945.1. GTDB lineage: Bacteria > Pseudomonadota > Gammaproteobacteria > RBG-16-57-12 > RBG-16-57-12 > JAFLJP01. The sequence goes on from JAFLJP010000005.1 coordinate 5,166, forward strand.
CAGCAATGAGGGGCTTGCCGTAGCGGGGTTTCTTGTGTGCTAGGCTCTTTTAGCACACAACAAGCACCGCGGAGGTTTGTCCCTCTCAATTGCTTTTGTGTACGCCCAGCATGGGCATGAACTAATGAGGTGAAAGTCCTCTGTAGGAAGATCACCGTCGAAAACCATGTTGTTAGTAGACGATAACTACTAGTGAAAGGCGAGGGCTTGTCTGAAGGAAGCCGGACGCAAATCTGCGAGCTGATGAACAAAAACCTCATATGAGGCGTAGGCTGGAGGCGAGATGGCACAAGACATCGAAGCCATGTGATTTAACGGCCACCGTAAATGAGGCAGCAGTGCAGGGAAAGTTCATGTTCTTATCTGGGGAGATCTGCTTAACAAGCGATCGGTAGATAACCAGTGAGGCCACTGGTCGACCAAGCCTTGGCTTCTCAGCGTCCATCAACTGAGAAGAGCGAATAGATGGAAACCGATAGCGCTGATGGGGGTAACTCTGTTGGTGATTAGGCAGAAGTCAGCAGACGGCATAGTAGCCAAACGGCTACCGTAATGGGTA
>JAFLJP010000086.1 GCA_022712945.1 Gammaproteobacteria bacterium
TTGCTGCTTGGCTGTTACTCAGTAGCAGTAGTGTTCCGATAATAACGACAACGTAGTTAACTCGCATCTCTTCACCCAAAACAGCACCAATAAACAGTAATGTATCGGTATTTTATACAAAAGAGTTAACCAATTATACCCCAAAAAAATAACAAAAATATCACATCACCTTAACAGGATGAGTAAATCCTACCCCATAGAAACACGAAATAATGTGTAAGGCAGCTCCATAACATCCTATCACCACTATATTAGTGCATCTCTGCACGTCATATTGATTTCACCGTGGAATTAAAAATATGAGTCGCACTCGTAGTGTTCGGTGACTATTTTTTGTTTTACTGTGGAATCAAGAGGTTGTACAGCATACGTATTTCTATCTGAGGACTAAGCACATGGTCTGCGGATTCGCCCCGGCTTCCGCTTAAAACATCTTAAGCCGCAGAACCCACCCTCTCACGGCAACGTAACACAAGCTTCCATCATGCCTTGCCGCAAGGGCCTATCAGCACTACCACAATCAGCATCAGTCCACTGCCCACTCGGCTTGAAGTTATAGATATAGTTTACCGCATTAAGGTAATAGGGAGCATTATTATAGGGGAGTTCTGCTTGAGGAATAACGCTGCCAGAGGGTAAACCTGCTTCTGGCCCAACATCTTTTAAGTTAACCAACAGTGCCTTGTTTTTCCAGCCGTGGGGAACCGCCACATGACAGGCAGTACAACGAAAAGGAGCCCCTAGAGTACCTTGACCAAGATCATAAGCCTTTGCATGTGCGGTATGAAGGTTTGTCACTGTTTCGCTACCACACAAAGCTATATTCGTGGCGGTACTAAAACCACTTGGTAAATAAGTGACAGGATCCGGGTTTGCGTAGGCATCATAATTGTGGCACTTAAAACAGAGATCATTCGGTTGAGGAGTACCCGTCTGATAATCCCAGCCACCCTTAAGCAAAAAGTCATTATTGGAACCGTGGGGCCCCCAGGGATTGCCATCCTCACCACCATCAGGTACCGCAGTACCCGCTTGGGTATCTGAGCCATGGCAATCAGAACAGTACATAGTCTGGGTTCCAACACCCACATCCCAAGGGGCTAAGAAAGCTGACGTATCACCGCCTAAATCACGTACCGCAGCGGTGCGATCAGTCGGCTTCATCACCGGATGCCAACTGCGGTGGTTATTGCTGCTGTAGTCGACAATTTTAGTGCATTTACGCGCATAATAGGGTAGCGGTGGGTTCACAGTTCCACTCCACAGTGCGCCATCCCAGGGCGAATCACTGTAACCCGGGGTGCCGGTAGAGGCGAAAGTATTCACATCGCCAGCTCCACAGGTGGTAACCGTACTGGAGTGCGATTGAATGTCTGGGCCGGTGCTGCACACCTCACAAACACAGCTGGGATCATCTGCTGGATAACTCTGGCCATTACAATCAGGTAGCAAGGTAAAAAGAGCCGCTGGGGATTTTGGGACCCAAGTAATGAAATTCCAGTCGTACTCATACTCATAATATAGATAACCAACAATCTGCCCAGAATAGGCTCCGGAATCGATTGTCAGTGGGGGCGAACCCTGATGATGGATGGGTGCCTGAAACTCCATCGCCTGATTGGTGTAGTGGGTCACACCGTTGGTACCAAAAGGAGTGCCGCCCGCGTAGTAACCTAGCGCCGGAGGATTAACATCATCAAAACCATAGTCCGAGTGGCACTTGAGACACACTTGGTACTCCCGGGTCACATAGGCTTCGGTCACCAGATTGGAGCCGTTTTGTGGCGGCACACCACTTTTGATGGTGTAGCTGACGGGTAATGTGCCGAAGGGGCTGGTGCCGTAGCTGGGTTCAACACCCCAGGTGCCTCTGAGCACTCCGGAGATCAGGTTGCTGTGTTCGGAGGTTTCGGTCAGGTTATGATCGTGTGTACCGGCTGCGGACGGAATGGAAGGATCGTCGGTGGCTAGGCGATTTTTGGTCACCCGGTGAGGATTATGGCAATCCGTGCACTCGGCGTGGCGGTTCATCAGGCCACTGCCTTTACCAAGAGTAAACGGGGTTTCGATCATCTCTTTACCGTCACCACTGATACCGGTGTTGCCGATATCGTGTACTTCGGTGTTGCCAGCCTGCTGTTCAGCACTAGTGATCGGCATATGCCGGGCCAGTTGAAAGTCACTTTTGATGTCAGGGACTTGGGGGTTGCTGCCGTCCAGCACGTAGTAGGGATCAGCACTGTTGGCGTGGCATTGGTAGCAGGTCTCTTCAATCGCGGGGCCACCACCACCGGCTTTGATCACTTGCCCGTTAGGGGGAACATCATCGGTCCCTTCCCGGAGCAGGCGGCGGGAGCCAGCGACAGTGTGGGTGTCATGGCAGTTGAGGCAGGCGGCTTGCCAGACCTGGATATTGATAGGAAAGTCGCGCGCGCTGGCTGCAGCGGCATTGTAAGTTTCATTGGCTACTTGTTCACTGGCGTGGGCGGAGTCGACCCAGCCTTCTTTGTTGTGACAGGCGAGGCAGATGATGTCGTTGTTTTCGTTGAAGTTGACTAGGTTGGCGTTGCCCCCCTGCCCTACCGGGTCGTTGTTAGCTTGGAAGCGGTTGAGGCGC
>JAFLJP010000095.1 GCA_022712945.1 Gammaproteobacteria bacterium
TTTCCCAATCCATACTCCCGGAGTCATCAATAATAAACAGGATATTGGGCTGGGCACTGGTGCTCAGGTAGAGCGGGCTGTCCGCCAGATCCAGCTCCGCTGCAGTAGCCTGTTCCGTTGCAGCCAACGTCCCTAAAGAGAGCAGGCACGCCACCAATGAAAATCTCACCTGATTATTGTCAAAAAACATAGCCCACTTCTCCATTAATAACGCTTCACATAGATGCCCTGTACAACCACTTGCGTTGTTGCACTGAATCCAGAACCTTGGCTGCTGATACGGTAAAACTGTCTACCTGGTGATGTCGCGTAATCCCTCGATACAACAAGGTCATCACGAATGCTTCTCGCCTGGGCTGGCACAAACTCTTCGGTAATATGGCGAGGTTGTGCTGCCACTCCGGCAATTTCCGTCGCATTCGTTGCCTCGCCATAAGGGAGTCCATTACCTGCCCACCAGGTTGGGTTTATCGCATTGGCATTCGTCAAGGTGTTTGGGGTATTCACCACCACCCCGGTAGCGCCGTTGCCAAAAGGTACTAAACCATCAGACCTTGGCCGTCTTGGCTGGATGTCCAGCCAGCCAAAACCATCGACCATCGCCGACTCGGCGGCCTGAAAGGCAACCTGCTTGTCCCGTTGGTTTTTAACCATGGTCTCTTCCATCACCGCATTATCCATCGCGGTGATGCCCAGTAAGGTGAGTACCATCAGTAACAATAACCCGGTGATCAAGGCCATTCCCTGTTGTGATCCCGGTAGATTTTTGATTAATCGTTTGCCCATAATAGTCACCATCAATTGTTGCTATTGTCGTTTCGAATCACCACCGTGAGACTGAAGACACGGCGCAGGCGTTGGTCTGCAAAGGGGCCAACGGGTACGTCCGGATCTAAGAGCGTGTATTCCCGGTCATTTGTATGGGAACCGACGTTATCTTCGGTTGCCAATAACATCGCCACACGGACACTGACCACTTGGTTCATGTTGGCCGCCCCGGCGTCTAAATAGACGTTTGCCGCACCGTCATTGCTCAGGTCAACACCGTACTCAAACTGCAGATTGTCGATGCCGGGTAATATCGCCACATCGTTACAAAAGAGTGTGGGTCTGTTATTTGAAAGTCGCAGGTCAAAGGTATTGGTAATCATACCCGGCGCGGCTACCACAACATCACCCCCCACACAGTCCGCCTCGCCCACATCGCCCTGATAACTTATCACCAGCGAATCGCTGTTATTCAGGCCTCCATTGTCTGTACCCGCCAGCGGATTGGCTATTGGCGGAGTGCTTGGGTCAAGGCGATAGGCACTCATGCGAATCTCTCCCCGAAGTAGATCGATCCCGTAGCGACCACCCTCTTGTATTTCGGATAATCCTTCGTTGAAACGACTGGTCGATTTATTGGCTACAAAGGCCTGAACAACAAAAGTCATTAACAGCAGACCAACCGCCATCGCCAACATCAACTCGACCAACGAGAGGCCTGTTTGTTTAAAACCCCTCATGGCCTGACACTCACAGCAACCGTGTCGGGGTTACCCCCTCGCCCAGTCCAAGTGAGCGTAATAGCAAATAGCCCGTTGGCATCCGGCGCCCCCACCGTGCCAGCAGCATTCGGCAGCAAACGGGCGTTGTCACGGTTCCAGTTGAAGAAGTCATAATCAACGATTTGTTGTACCGTGCAGTTTACCCCCATCCCGGTACAGACTTGATTCGGAGGGTTGTTGTTATTCTGATACAAACCGGCAGTAACCCCCGGCATATTCGCCCGCATGCGGTCAGCCATGTCACTCACCTGATGCAGGGCAATGGTGCGCTCATAGGCATCATGATGGCTGCGCATACTGCTCACCTGCATTCCGGCGGTACCTAACAGGCCGACCACCATCACAACCATGGCGACCAACACCTCGATCATTGAGGTGCCACGGCTGTATCTGGGGGATTGATGATGGGAAGGTCTATTCATAATATTCAAGCACAATTGAGGTCATTACTGCTGTTTTTGCCAACTGCTGGCACTTGTATTTGACGCCCGGTTTCACCGGTGCGAGCACTATCACACACGTCAAAAGTGAGCACATTGCCCGGGTTAATATTCAAAAAACCATTGGGGTTGTAATTAAATGAGGCCATCGCAGGCGTTTGTACCATGTTGATCACAGTGGAAAGTGCTCCCTGTACACGAATAGTCACCTCTGCATTATCAAGCACTTGATTACCATTGGGGTCAACCCACACCAGCCATCCCCGATCCCAGGGGGTGTTAGTGCAGGTCATTTGATCATTGCTGCGACAGACCGATACCACTGTTCCCCGGCGAACCGCTTCACTACGGGCAAGGTTAAGGGTTTGATTGAAAGCACTGACACTGGATGAGATACGATTGCTTGAAAGCAACGAGCCAAAACTCGGCACCGCCACTGCAATCAGAATGGCCGCAACGGAAAGAGTGACCATTAGCTCAATCAGTGTAAAACCCTTTGTGTTTTTCATAGAAAACCACCCAATAAACAGCAAGCCAAACATAATAAATCAGAAACCTTCATCAAGGATTCTCTCGATTGAGGCTGCCCTGAAA
>JAFLJP010000116.1 GCA_022712945.1 Gammaproteobacteria bacterium
TCCTCCATGGTGGGGCGGGTAACGATACTTTTCTCACCAGTCAGGGTGGTGAGTATGATCACTATCATGGCGGTGACGGTATCGATACCATTCAGGGCAGTGATGTGGATGATGTTATTGCTCTCAGAGCTTTTGGTGGTGATGAGAGTGTGGAGCTGATCGATGGCGGGGCGGGTTATGATGTGCTTCAGGGCACTGAATACCGTAATACCCTCGATTTTAGTCACACGACCCTGACAAACATTGAGGCCATTGATGGTGGCGCGGGTAACGATACGATTACCGGTTCGGCGGGTGATGATATGATTATCGGTGGTATGGGCAATGACCGACTCTACGGTGGTGCGGGTAATGATGTATTGGAAGGCAGTGTCGGCTCAGATGTTTTGTTTGGAGGAGCAGGCAGTGATATTTACCTATTAAATCGGGGTGATGGCGCGGATATTGTGAATGACTATGACGCTGATGATGCACTATCAAACCTTAATGGTGTGACTGAAGATGTCGTTTTGTTCGGTGCTGACATAATATCTGAGCAACTTTGGTTTAGCCGTACGGGTAATGATTTGAGTGTCAGTATTTTGGGTGGCAATGACAGCTTGACCGTTAGCGATTGGTATTTGGATGATGCTCACCAGATTGACCGTTTTGAACTGGCTGATGGTTCGTATCTGCTTGATACACAGGTTGAGCAGTTGGTCAGTGCTATGGCTGCTTTTAATCCGTTGGCAACGGGCGATACTACGCTTGCACCCGCACTGGAAAATGAACTCCAGTCGGTGATTGCGGCCTCTTGGGGGAGTGCGGCATGAATGGCTGAATATCAAATAAGGTCAGTTTTTTGCAACTAACTAATATTAACCCGGGCAATTCATAAATCATACATAATCTCGTTTGTCTATTGATTTCACAGGAAATATTTCTTCAGTCGTTCGTAATCACTGATACGAAGCGCCTTCATGAATTTCCCGTAAAACCAATATCCTGTGTGATCTTTGTGTAAATTCATGGAATGTCCGGGTTAAAAGTTGGTCGGTAATACAAATGCTAACTGCACAAAAGTTAGCGACTATAGAACAGTATATGAAATTGAAGGCAATAAGCTTTTGGTCTGGGTTTTGGATGTTGGGCCAAGGGGAAGCATATGTCAGTAAGGGTGACCTTGGTGCGGGAAGTGTCTATTCAGAACGTCTAGAGAGGTTGGCTTTGCCCACCTTGTCGTAGCGTGATCAGCGGCCAGCCACGCTGAATAGCATGCTCAGCAAGGCTCGGGTCGGGGTCGACGGCGACCGGGTGGTTAACCCTCTCTAAAAGTGGTAGATCATTTTGTGAGTCACTATAAAACCAGCTCTCGCCCAGCGTTCGGTCGTTATCTTTTAGCCATTGATTAAGACGCTCCACTTTTCCGCCCTGAAAGCAGGGTGTGCCAGCCACTTTTCCACTGTAGCGGTTGTCGATCATCTCTGGATCGGTGGCGATCAGCACATCAACGTCGAATAGTTTGGCGATGGGTGCGGTGACAAAGCGGTTGGTGGCGGTGATGATCATTAACAGGTGGCCCTGCTCTCGGTGCGTTTTCAGTAGCTCTTTTGCTGCGGGCAACATAATGGGTGCAATTTTTTCCTGCATGAACTGTTGGTGTAGTTGATTCAGGGTTGCCAGGCTGTGCTCTGAGAGCGGTTTGAGACTGAAATTGAGGAATTCATAAATATCCAGTTTTCCCGCCTGGTACTCGTCATAAAAACGCTGATTTTCCTTGGCGTAAAATTCAGCATCAACGATTCCCTGTTCTGAAATAAAGCGGCCCCACAGGGCATCACTGTCACCTCCCAGCAGGGTATTATCTAGGTCAAAAATGGCAATGCTCATGGTCTCTGTTTCCTCAAAGGAAGCTCTAAATAAGTCATGATTATTTTATGCTGGCTGAAATTGCCCTCATCTGCCCCAAAAATTGCACCAATAGAGCGACTATTACTGCGCATTTCGAAACAAATGAGAACAATTTCTGCTCAGCCTAATTCTAATCAGGCTTATTCAGAAATTCCTTAATCATCCCGTCTACTGGCGCACTATAGAGAGTTTACTTCGCTTGTAAAGCGTTTGGCCGCGGTCATCTCCATTTATATTTGCTGGTGGTTGTTATTTGTGGAAGAATCGTAACCAACTTAATTTATATAACATATCGAACGCAAGTGATTGATTTAGAAGGTTACCGAGCAAATGTAGGCATCATACTGGCCAATCGGCATGGTAAGTTGTTCTGGGCGCGGCGTATTGGTCAGCAATCCTGGCAGTTTCCCCAGGGTGGAATAAAGGCACACGAGACACCGGAGCAGGCCCTGTATAGAGAGCTTTACGAAGAGGTCGGTTTGCGGCCTGAGCATGTTGAGGTGCTGGCGCGAACCCCTGACTGGCTGCGTTATGATCTGCCCAAACATTTGCTACGAAGAGAGAAGCGCCCACTCTGTATTGGGCAAAAACAAATTTGGTTTGTACTGCGGCTGATTGTGCCTGCTGATCATGTCTCACTGGATGCTTGTGATACTCCCGAGTTTGACTATTGGCGCTGGGTTGATTACTGGCACCCGATTACTGAGGTGGTCTCTTTTAAACGCAAGGTGTATGAGTCGGCATTAAACGTATTGGGGCCGACCCTTTTTGGCTCTGCTGACAATGTGCCACCGCGTTGTTCTTACCCCTCCCACTCAAGGCGTTAGTCTATGGCCCCGATTGTTGGTAGTCAGATGCTTGGCACTCTGCGACGAATTGTCCAAGAGGTGAATAATGCCCCCAGTCTCGATGTGGCGCTACAGCGTATTGTTTTACGTGTGAAGCAGGCCATGGGGGTGGATACGTGTTCTATTTACCTCCGGGATAGCGAGCAGATGTACGTGCTGATGGCCACCCAAGGCCTGAATCCGACGGCGGTTGGCCGGGTGCGTCTGAGCCCCAAAAAAGGGTTGATCGGTCTGGTGGGTGAGCGTGCAGAGCCGATCAACCTTGATGATGCCCCGTCGCACAAATGTTACCAATATTTTCCCGAAACCGGTGAGGAGGCTTTTCATGGCTTCCTTGGGGTGCCGATTATTCAGCAGAGCCAGGTTGTTGGTGTGCTGGCGGTGCAGGAGGTTGAGGGGGGGCGCTTCGAGGAAGACAGCGTCAGCTTTTTGATTACGGTTGCGGCTCAACTGGCCAGTGCAATTGCCCATGCTGAGGTTACCGGTGATACGGAACGTCTGTTAGGAAAAGAGCGCCGCAGTGATCGCCCTCTCGTGGGTTTGGCGGGTTCTGCCGGGGTGGCGCTGGGGTGTGCGGTGGTGGTTTATCCGCCTGCTGATCTCAATGCGGTGCCCGATCGTCTGGTGAGTGATACGGCTGTCGAGGTGCAACAGTTGATGGCCGCCGTGGATGCGGTGCGCAACGACATCAAATTGTTGCTGGTGCGACTGAGTGATATGGGGGTGTCAGAAGACGACCGGGTGCTGTTTGAAGTGTATCTGATGATGCTGGATAGCGGTGGCATGGTCGACAAAATAGTCGAATATATCGATCAGGGGCTGTGGGCGGCGGGTGCGCTTAAAAAGGCGGTACTTGAACATGTGAGTGTGTTTGAGGCGATGGAAGATCCCTACCTCAGTGAGCGTGCGCTGGATATTCGAGATCTGGGGATTCGTATTTTAGCCCATTTACAGAATGTGCCGGACAGAGCAAATGATTACCCGGCCAGCACGGTGCTGGTTGGTGAAGAGATTACCGCGACCATGCTGGCCGAAGTGCCACCTGGGGTGTTATCTGCTGTTATCTCAGTGCGGGGCTCTAATAATTCCCACGTGGCAATATTGGCTCGTGCGATGGGGGTTCCTTGCGTGATGGGGGTGACTGATTTTCCAACCGGGCGGGTGGATGGTCAGGAGATTGTGGTTGATGGCTATCAAGGTAAGGTTTATATCAAGCCGTCTGTGGCCATCAGCAGAGAGTATCAGCGACTGGTTGCCGAAGAGCGTGAGTTTTCAGCAGAGCTGGATGGTCTGCGTGATGAACCGGCAAAAACAAAAGATGGTGTGGTTATTCCCCTTTACGCCAATACTGGGTTGCTCTCCGATATTGGCCCGTCGTTGAAATATGGTGCTGAAGGCGTTGGCCTTTACCGGACTGAGTTTCCTTTTATAATTCGTGACCGCTTTCCTGGCGAAGATGAACAGTGCCGGATCTATCGTCAGGTTTTTGATGCGTTTAAAGGTCGGCCCGTGGTGGTGCGCAGCCTGGATATTGGTGGCGACAAGGCGCTCAGTTATTTTCCGATTAATGAGGAGAATCCCTTTCTCGGCTGGCGTGGTATTCGGGTGACCCTGGATCATCCCGAAATATTTCTGGTACAGATGCGGGCTATTTTTCGGGCAAGTGAGGGGGGCGATAATCTCAATATTTTATTACCGATGGTGACGAACCTCTCGGAAGTAGAGCTTGCCAAGCAGTTGATCAGCCGGGCGGCGAAGGAGCTGGAGGAGGAGGGGGTGGTGATTAGGCCTTACCAACTCGGGGTGATGATTGAGGTGCCGGCAGCTGTTTTTCAGGCAGAGCAGTTGGCGCGCCAGGTTGATTTTTTATCGGTGGGTACCAATGATTTAACCCAATACCTACTGGCGGTTGATCGCAATAACCCGCAAGTGGCGCACCTGTTCGATAGCCTGCACCCCTCCGTATTGCAGGCACTCCAGCATGTGGTGAAGAGTGCGCACAATAGTGGCAAGCAAGTGAGTATTTGTGGTGAGATGGCCGGAGACCCGGCAGCGGCCATATTGCTACTGGCGATGGGGGCGGATAGCTTGAGCATGAATGCCTCAAGTTTGCCCCGTGTAAAATGGGTTATTCGTAATATGACTCAGCGGCAGGCTGGCCAGTTGCTGGAAGAGGCGTTGCAGAGCGATAGTGCCGCAGCTACTCGAGAGCGATTGAATAAAGTGCTCAACGATGTGGGGCTGGGTGGTCTGCTGCGTGCGGGCAAATAGTTAGGAACGATCACGAAATAACGTCTATATCCCTTACGCAGGCCAGCTATGTGCCTCTTGAGATCGTTTGAACTGGAGCAAAATTCTGCGTCATAGCTGCATAAGTTATTCCGTACTCGTTCCTTAGCGTCCCAGCCCGGTGAGTTTTTTGATTTCAGCGCGAAACTCACCGCCACCCTTCTTTTTCTGGGTAATCTTGACCGGGAGATAGTGCAGCTCTTTTGCACACCACATGGTGGTTTGGCGTTTATCATTGCTGCGCTGCAGCACCACCACCTCATAGGTACCGATTGCCGTTTTGAGCGTCTCGGTTCCTATTACTTCGATATTATACTGCTTCAGTTTGCCGCCATCAGCTATCTGGTACTGAAAGCGCTCTTTCTCTCCGGCATCGAGCATGATCTGTAGCTGATAGCCAAATTTATCCAGGGTATCTTCTGGAATATCCATCACCCACGGGTCATCATTGACGCGGTTAATTACCCGATTTTTTTCCCGGTCGAAGCTGAGTTCGACCTGGCGCTCTTTTTTTCCGCTGCGCGAGTATTGGTAGCTATCGGGCAGCAGGCGGTTTTTTTGTGGGGAGAAGGAGAGCAGGCTCTTTTCGTAAACCTTCTCCTTGATAAACATGGCGGCAAAGCCAACACTGCGGGTGCGGGACTCAAATTGGTAGCGTCCATTACCCAGTGATTTGAATTGGCGCACATTTTCACCAAAGGTCAGGCCTGAGCGATGCAGGCTGTAGGTTACGTCAAAATCGGGGATGACAGGCTCTGATGCCACCACTGAGCCGGTGGCGAGTGTCAGTGAGATGAAAAAAACAAGTGAGATAATCTGCATTGTGTTGTCATGTCCCTCAGTGTATTCATCTTTTACCCCAACTCTTCGTTATTTCCGTACAAAAATGCCTCGATTTGAGGAAAAATCTAAACACGCTGAATAGTTTGGAGTTACTGCTCCCGGTTCTCTTCCATGGTGAGGTTGAGTGGGCTTTGAAGCGGTTTTTGATCAAACAAAATATGATTCCCCACTAACTGAATTTTTCCTTTGGAAAACCACTGAATCACTTGTGGGTAGATTTGATGTTCGACCTGCAACACCCGCTCTGCCAGTTGCGCCGGCGTATCGGTTATTTTAACCGGAACCTTGCCTTGTAAGATCACCGGGCCGCCATCAAGTTCCTCAGTCACGAAATGAATGCTGGCACCGTGTTCGCTATCCTGTGCCTCAATTGCCCGTTGATGGGTGTTAAGGCCGGTATATTTTGGCAGCAGTGAAGGGTGAATGTTAAGCAGTCGCCCTTGGTAGTGCCGAACAAACTCGGTGGTGAGAATGCGCATAAACCCGGCCAAAATCAGCAGTGTTGGTTGGTAGTGGTCAATGTGCTGTTGTAGCGTATGGTCAAACGCTGGGCGGCTGGCAAACCTCTTATGATCCAGTGTTTCTGTCGGTATGCCCGCGTCAGCGGCACGCTGTAAACCTTTCACCCCGGAGCGGTTGCTGATGACCGCTTTAATCTCGATGTTAAGTTCACCGCGTTGTGTGGCATCGATAATTGCCTGCAGGTTACTGCCACTGCCCGAAATGAGCACCACGACCGCCATTTTTTGTCTACTGGTCGCCATGATTTATTCGATGATGACCTGTTCATCACCCGCTGTTACCGTGGTGATTTCACCCAGTTTCCAGGCGGTTTCACCCTGTTGATTGAGAAATGAGATCGCCTGGTCGGCTTGCTCTTCTGCTACACAAATCACCATACCAACACCGCAGTTAAAGGTGCGGTACATTTCGTTCTGTTCGATATTTCCATTCTCTTGCAGCCACTGAAAAATGGCTGGTAGCGGCAGGCTGCTAGCCTGTAGTTTTGCGGCACAATCGTCTGGCAGTACCCGGGGGATGTTCTCTAGCAATCCACCGCCGGTGATGTGGGAGAGCGCATGCACATCCACCTCTTTTAGCAGTGCTAACAGTGGCTTGATATAAATTCGGGTGGGGGTGAGTAGCGTTTCACCCAGAGTACTATCACCAAAGGCATCGTCGAGCGAGGCGCCGCTGACATCCAAAACTTTACGTATCAGTGAGTAACCATTGGAGTGCGGGCCGCTGGAGGCGATACCGATAAGTGTGTCGCCCGCTTTCACCTTACTGCCATCAATGGCTTGATCTTTTTCGACGATACCGACGCAAAAACCGGCCAGATCATAATCATCACCCTGATACAGCCCCGGCATTTCGGCGGTTTCACCACCAATCAGTGCTGCGCCTGATTGTAGACAGCCTTCGGCAATGCCCTTAACAATATCGACCCCATTTTCCACATCAAGCTTGCCGGTGGCGTAGTAGTCGAGGAAGAAAAGCGGCTCTGCGCCCTGAACAATAAGATCATTGACACACATTGCAACCAAGTCGATGCCGATGGTGTCATGTCTGTTCATATCCATTGCCAGTTTCAATTTGGTGCCAACACCATCGGTGCCTGAGACTAAAACTGGTTTTTTGTAGCGATCCAGAGGAATCTCAAATAGTGCACCAAAGCCACCTAATCCACCAATCACCTCACGGCGATGGGTTTTTGAGACGATCGGTTTAATGCGTTCGACTAAATGGTTGCCGGCATCAATGTTGACCCCCGCATCACGATAGCTTAGGGAGGGGTTAGCTGTGGGTTTGTCGTTCACTCAGGGCTCCTGAAAATTCTTGGCCGCAGGGTATGGGAGATGCCTGCGCTTGCAAATTACCGTGTATGCGATGCTATCTACTTGACTTGCACGTCAAGCACGCATAGCGTGCACCACATGAATCGACTATTTTACCTTTTTTCACTGCTGTGGTGTGGATTATTCTGTAGTGGGTTGCAGGCGGCCACTATTGAGGGGTTGTATGAGGCAGAAGTGCCGGTTGAACGCCAAACTGATCGTGAGCGGGATCGAGTACTGCCACTGGCCTTTCAGCAGGTTTTGATTAAAGTGGTGGGTCAGCATCAGCTTGATCCTGATGTGGTTAAGCGGTTGTCACGCAATGCGTCTCGTTTTACCCAGCAGTTCCGTTTTCAGGAGAACCCTGAATGGCGCGAGTATCAAGATTCGCTAATTGTGGTGCCGTCACTGGGGTGGATCTCATCAAAACAGACGGTTGATCTCAAGTCGGAACAGCTGGAGCAGCAGGTTCCCGTGGTTCCGCCAGCACCTTACCTGCTGTGGGTGCGCTTTGATGAGTCGATGGTTAATCAGGCGTTAATGGCAGAATCCCTGCCGATATGGGGTAAAGAGCGGCCAGCGATGCTACTGTGGTTTGTGATTGAACAGCAGGGTGAGCGGGCGATTCTTGGTGGTGACTTTTCACTCGAACTTCAGGCTCAGGTCAAGGCGCTCTCTCAACAGCGGGGAATCCCGCTGTGGTTGCCGTTGCTCGATCTGGAGGATCAGAAAAAAGTGAGCGTGGGTGATCTCAGGGGTGGTTTTGAGAGGCCGGTGCTTGATGCCTCCAAGCGTTATCGGCCCGACAGGGTGGCGGTGGGTCGCCTGCAGCAGATAAATGAGGCGATGTGGCGGGTGCGATGGCAGTTGCTAGGGGATGACGCGCCATCGGCTATTTATCGTGACTCTTCAGGATTGATGGTTGGGCTTGATGAAGGGCTTAATCTGTTGTTGGACCAGTTGGGGTTGCGTTTTGCTCAGCACTTGGATGTTGATCAGAAAAACAAGATAGTGCTGTGGATTCATGGCGTGACTGACTTAGCCGCGTATGCCCGGGTGAGTGAGTATCTCATCGGACTTGATATTGTAAAGAGACTCCATATTAAAGAGGTGTCAGCGGGATTGTTGTTGGTTGAGCTGGAAGCGTTGGGTGATGTGGGTGCAGTTGAGCGGCTTCTTGCGCTGGGGCGACAGCTGCAACCAGTTGCACATGATAGCGAAGCCTTTGAATATAAAGATGAACTCCATTACCAGCTGCGTCCATAAGCATTGGCATCTACTGCACATAAACGGATAAGAATGAATCATGTCATCGTTAGATAAACACCCGTTGAGTGGTACCGATCGTCTGTTATTGCTTGTGGTGGTAGTGGCAGCGAGTGGCTTGCTCTACCTGCTTTCGCCAATATTGACCCCGTTTATTGTCTCTGCATTTTTTGCCTATATGGGCGACCCTCTGGTGGATCGTTTGGAGGCGCGTAATGTGCCGAGGGCCGCGGGTGTTTCGATTGTCTTTACCGGCATACTGTCGGTTTGCCTGCTGGTGTTATTGGTGTTGTTGCCACTGCTTCAGCAGCAATTGGTCACACTGCTTGCCAAATTACCACTCTATTTGGAGTACCTGCAGAAACACTGGGTGCCTGCCCTAGTGACAAAGCTAGGCCTTGACCCTGAGCTTTTTGATTTGGCCTCAGTTAAAACGTTGATAACTGAGCAGTGGCAACAGGCCGGTGGTATCGCCAAGGATTTTTTGGGTTCTGTCTTTAGTTCGAGCTTGATGGTACTGGCCTGGTTGGCCAATCTTGTTTTGATTCCCGTGGTGACGTTTTACCTGCTTCGTGATTGGGATATTTTTGTTGGGCGTTTGCGCGAGTTGATCCCCCGTGCCTGGGAGGGTGACACAGTAAAGCTGACCGTAGAGTCAGATGCGGTACTGAGTGCCTTTCTTCGTGGACAACTGCTGGTGATGCTGGCCTTGGCAACCATCTATTCGACTGGTTTGTGGATGGTGGGATTAGAGTTTGCTCTGTTGATTGGCATCATTGCCGGGCTGGTCAGCTTTGTGCCTTATCTTGGGTTTATTGTCGGGGCGGGTCTGGCGACGGTGGCCGCTTATTTACAGTTTCAGGAGCTGGGGATTTTGCTGGCGGTAGTGGCTGTTTTTGGTGTCGGGCAGCTGCTGGAGAGTTTTGTGTTAACACCAAAGTTGGTGGGTGATCGAATTGGCTTGCATCCTGTTGCTGTTATCTTTGCGGTGATGGCGGGTGGGCAGCTGTTTGGCTTTTTTGGTATTCTACTCGCCCTGCCGGTAGCCGCCGTAGTGATGGTGGTGTTGCGCCATGTGCATGAGCGCTATCTACAGAGTCAAATTTATGGGCAATGATCGTCAATGAGCTCAATAGCTGATCAACTGACCTTGGGTGTTCAATTAAAAGATAACGCCAGTTTTGCTAATTTTTACCCCGGTGATAATCAAGAGGCATTGCAGGGGCTGATGGCATTGGCGCGACAGCAGGAACCGGGCTTTCTCTTCCTGTGGGGGGGCGAAGGAACCGGGAAAAGTCATCTGCTGCAGGCGCTGTGTCATGAGGTGGGCTCAGCGGGTGATCCTGTCGCGTATCTTCCATTGGGTGAAACCCCCTCCATCGCACCGGCGATTCTTTCTGGTTTGGAGTCGATGAGCCTAGTCTGTCTTGATGACCTGCATTCAGTGGCGGGCGATGCGGCGTGGGAAGAGGCACTTTTCCATCTCTATAACCGTATTCAGCTGCAGGGCGGGCGTCTGGTTATTACCGCCAATGCCGCTCCTTCATTGCTGGGTATCGGCCTGGCTGATCTGGCATCGCGGTTGACCCATGCTCTCATCTACCATCTGCACTGCCTGAATGATGTACAGAAAGGTTATGCTCTGCAACAGCGTGCAACATTCAGGGGCTTTGCGCTACCCGAAGAGGTGTTGGCTTATCTGCTTAAGCGCTGTTCACGCGAGATGAGTGAGTTGTTTGACCTTTTTGATCGACTGGATCAAGCCTCACTTGCCGCCAAACGTCGGTTAACCATCCCCTTTGTTCGGGATTTTCTGGATGGGCAGTGATTCTCAATGGTCTTTTATTCATGCGCCCCGTTCTATCAGATTACTACGGCATTTAAATGACTATTGAAACAGAATAGGAACCAGATATGAGCTCAAAAAGAAATGCCCCGTGTATCTGTGGAAGTGGAAAAAAATTCAAAAAATGTTGTGAAAAAAAGAGAAAATCACGTTCCGCTAATCCTTCAGACGCAGAGTTTAACCAGCTTGTTAGCCTCTACAATTTGGGTCATTACGCAGAGCTGGAAAGAGGAAGTCGTTCTCTGATTGAACGATTCCCAGACTCTGGCCTTACTTGGAAGTTATTAAGTGTCGCCTTGTTGATGCAGGAAAAAGTTGCACTGCCAGCGTTTCAGAAAGCCGCGATATTGATGCCTAATGATGCTCAGGCACACTTTAATCTGGGTTCTGTTTTGAAGGGCCTAGGGCGCTTTGAAGAGGCGATAGCGTGTTTTCGCAAGGCGCTTCAAATTAATCCCACTTACAGTGAAGCGTTAAACAACATGGGCAATGCCCAGAATGATATTGGAAAGCTCAATGAGGCAGTAGAGAGCTTTGGCCGGGCGCTAGAAATAACTCCAAATAGTGAAATAGCACATAACAATATGGGGGTAGCCCTGAAACAATTTGGGAAAACAGACGAAGCGGTAGAGAGCTTTAACTGTGCACTGAAGATCAATCCAAATTATGTCGAGGCAATCAACAACCTGGGTAATGCTCAGATAGATCTTGGGAAGCTCAGTGAAGCAGTCGATTGTTTTGAACATGCATTGGCAATAGACCCAGGCAATGCTGCAGCGTATTGCAACTTGGGAAATGCTCAAGTGGGGCTTGGTGAACTCAATGAAGCAGTTGGCTGTTTTAGGCATGCACTGGCGATTAATCCGACCTTCTCGAAGGCATTGAATAATTTGGCCAATGCTCAGTGTGATCTTGGGCAGCTTGGCAATGCTATAGAGAGTATTCGTCAGGCTTTAGAGATAGATCCTGATTTTACCGCAGCTTTTAGTAGTTTACTTTTTCTCCAGAATTACTCTGCAGCTCATGTCTCCGGATCTTTCCTGGAAGAGGCTCACCAGTATGGTCGAATGGTAGCCAGAAAAGCGGTGTCTCCATTCGTTTCATGGCAGTGCACTGTTCCCTCTGAACGATTGCGTGTTGGTGTTGTATCGGGCGATTTGCGTGCTCACCCGGTTGGATATTTTTTAGAAGGACTACTGGCTCAAATAGATCCCACCAAAATTGAATTAATTGCTTATCCTACATACTCTCAGTTTGATGAGCTTACTGATCGTATAAAGCCACTGTTTAGTAGCTGTAAGCCACTATTTGGTCAGAGCGACCAAGCTGCTGCTGAGCTAATACATAGGGATGCTGTGCATGTTTTGATTGACCTCTCTGGTCATAGCATACACAACCGGTTGCCGGTATTTGCATGGAAACCAGCGCCAGTGCAAGTTAGTTGGCTGGGCTATTTTTCAACCACGGGAGTGAAGGAAATTGATTATCTGCTGGCAGATGAGGTCTGTGTGCCCGAAGCACGGCAGGGTGATTTCAGTGAGACGATATGGTATCTGCCTGATACACGGTTGTGTTTTACACCACCAGCGAGTGATTCTTCTGTCGCGACTTTGCCTGCGTTGAAAAATGGTTTTATTACTTTTGGCTGTTTTCAGGTCTTAGCAAAAGTGAGTAATGATGTGCTTGAAACATGGGCAAAAATCCTCTCGGCGTTACCTAGCGCCCGCTTGCGCTGGCAATGCAAACAATTTGGCAGTCCTGATGTGGTAGATAAGGTTTCGCAGCGTCTACAGCAGCATGGAATTAATCTTGAGAGGGTTGATATGTATGGGGCGGTTTCTCGAGGGGAGTACCTGATGGCGCATGCTGAAGTTGACATGATATTGGATACATTCCCATATCCAGGAGGGACTACAACGTGTGAGGCGTTGTGGATGGGGGTGCCGACACTGACTCTGGCTGGGGAAACCCTGCTGGCTAAACAGGGGGAGAGCATAAATACGACCTCAGGATTAAATAACTGGGTGGTGAATAGTACGACAGACTACATTGATAAAGCGGTCACTTTGGCGAGTGATTTTCTTGGGTTGGCAGCACTTCGCTCAGGATTGCGTGAGAAAATCAGTGTGTCACCACTGTTTGATTCAGCCCAATTCGCAAGAAATTTAGAAGACGCATTGTGGGAAATGTGGCGGGTTCATGCCCGGACTAAAAAGAGTCGTGATATCTGAATTGATGCGATGTTTTGAGTTCATGAAATGAGCTTTTTTGCGGTTGTTGCAACTCGCTTTCCCAGTGCAAATGCCAAACGGCGCTCTTCATTGCTGAGTGGTTGTTTGCCATCAGCGCCGGTTACCCGGCTTGCGCCATAAGGTGTTCCACCACTTTGAGTCTTTCTTAAATCGGCCTCGCTGAAGGGGAGCCCAATAATCATCATGCCGTGGTGCATGAGCGGTAACATCATCGAGAGCAGTGTGCTCTCTTGTCCGCCGTGCATGGTGGCTCCCGAGGTGAACAGTGCAGCAGGTTTGTTGGTGAGTGCCCCGCTTAACCATAGGTCGCTGGTGCCATCCAGAAAATATTTCATTGCGGCGGGCATGTTTCCAAAGCGTGTTGGGCCGCCGAGAATTAAACCTTCGCACTCAATTAAATCTTGTTTTTCAACATAGAGTGGGCCTGAATTTGGAATGTCATCTTCGCTGGCTTCGCAAAGGGTACTGACTGCGGGCACAGTGCGCACCCGGGCGTTCATGCCCGGTACGTCATCAACGCCATGTGCAATGTGTTGTGCCAGCTCAGTGGTTGCGCCGTGGCGGCTATAATAAAGCACTAAAATATCGGCCATTAGAATCTCTCTGGAGTCATTGCAGGGGAAAGGGTGGTATGCCTTAGGGATGTGGAATTTATTAAAATACCGCACTTACTTCTCTTTTTGCCCACCCTCTCTAGGCCGGTATTCGTTGCGTAGCTCACTATGCGCCCAATACCGGCCTAGAGAGGGTGAATAACAATTCGGCGTAATAACGGTACGTTAACTTCTTCTACATCCCTTAGGTGAATGATTCTACGTTGAGAAGTGATGTGACGGAAGCGTTCTTGACAGTCCGTAGGTGGAGTGCTAGTTTCCACACAGTATGATGGGTAAAGGGAAAGGTGCGGCGACTTTTATGCGAAATGAGTTTTTTAGGGCTAAAAATATCGTAGCCCGTAGTTTCATCATCTTATGTTGCTTGATTGGCTTGCTTGCTTGCTCGGTCGCGCCTATTCAGGAGATGAGTGATGCTCGCCAAGCGGTGCAGGCAGCAAAGTCATCGGGTGTGGTTGCGCAGCAAAGCAAGCTTTTAGAATTGGCAGAAAACCATTTAAAGTCAGCCGAGTTAAAGTTACAGCGCCGTTGGTATGACTCCGCCAGGAAAGATGCCATATTGGCACGCGATGCCGCAGTAAAGGCTCGACTGGAGACCGACGATCTACTGTGATTTTTCACAGCGCTATTTTTTATATTTCTTTATATCCTCTATTTTAACTTTCCACTCTCTGGGCCCACTTTGGTGTATTGATGCACCTAATGAGTCAACTGCCACTGTGACCGGCATATCCTCTACATCAAATTCGTAAATTGCTTCCATGCCAAGCTCTGGAAAAGCCACTACTTTGGCAGAGCGAATCGCTTTTGATATTAAGTAGGCAGCGCCCCCGGTGGCGATCAAGTAGACAGCCTTGTGTTGTTTGATTGAGGCGATGGTGTCGGCCCCCCGTTCCGCTTTTCCAATCATGCCGAGAATGCCGGTATTGTTGAGCATCATATCGGTAAATTTGTCCATCCGTGTTGAGGTAGTCGGGCCAGCGGGTCCGACCGCTTCGCCTTCGATTGGGTTCACGGGGCCGACGTAGTATATGAATCGATTGGTTAGGTCAACGCCATCGGGAAGGCTTTTCCCACTTGTGATGAGTTCTGCTATGCGTTTGTGAGCGGCATCTCGCCCGGTGAAAAGTGTGCCTGACAGCAGGAGTGTATCCCCAGGGAGCCACTGTTTTGTCTGTTCATGGGTCAGGGTGTTGAGATCGACGTGTTGTGATTGGCTGTCACTCGTTTGAGTGATGACGGGCCAGTTGCTCAAGGGTGGTGGGGTTAGTTCTGCGGGGCCATGGCCATCGAGTGTGAAGTGGATATGGCGAGTGGCTGCGCAATTGGGAATGATGGCGACCGGGAGTGAGGCAGCGTGGCAGGGGTATTCCATTATTTTGACATCCAGAACCGTGGTTAAGCCGCCAAGGCCCTGTGCGCCAATGCCCAGATCATTGATTTTTTGATGTAGCTCAAGCCGGAGCTGCTCGGTTCTGTTTTGTGCTCCCCGCGACTGTAGTTCATGGATGTCGACCGGGT
This sequence comes from Gammaproteobacteria bacterium, assembly GCA_022712945.1. GTDB lineage: Bacteria > Pseudomonadota > Gammaproteobacteria > RBG-16-57-12 > RBG-16-57-12 > JAFLJP01. Next base: position 15,208 of record JAFLJP010000116.1, read on the forward strand.
TCATCAGTGACTCTTTTGCCATCAACATCGCCTTCTCAGGCGTGCCACCAATGCCGACCCCGAGGATTCCTGGCGGACACCAGCCCGCACCCAGCGTGGGGATGGTCTTTACAATCCAATCAACAAGATTATCGTTGGGGTTGAGTACGGTGAAACGGGCTTTATTCTCAGAGCCCCCGCCTTTGGCGGCACAAATGACCTCCACACGGTCACCGGTAACAATTTCGTAGTGAATGACGGCGGGGGTGTTGTCTCGAGTGTTTGTGCGGGCATCCATTGGTGGTGAGACAATGGAGGCGCGCAACGGATTGTCTGAATTGGTATAGGCGCGGCGAACGCCTTCATTGATCAAATCGTCAATTGATAAGTCACCATCCCAGGAGACGGCCATGCCCACTTTGATGAATACCACCGCAGAGCCAGTGTCCTGGCAGATCGGTCGCCGCCCTTCTGCACACATTCGTGAATTAATAAGAATCTGCGCCAGTGCATCCTTTGCCGAGGGTGATTGTTCCCGGGTGTAGGCGCTGTGCATAGCGTTAATAAAGTCTGGGGGGTGGTAGTATGAAATGTACTGAAAGGCATCAGCAACGCTTTGAATTAAATCTTCATTGGAAATGTGTGCCATCGGTGGGATTCCAAGTGTTTTTGAGGGATCGACTGTTTTGTGCGTCGCGCTTACTCTATATATACGCCAGAAAAACAGCTACTTTATAGCATCGCTAGAAATAAAGCACTGAGCCGAAGGCAGTTTTAGCATATTGGGTGTTGACATGAGGGAGCATCTCCATCAGAATGCGCAGCACTTGGAGGGGTTCCCGAGTGGCCAAAGGGGGCAGACTGTAAATCTGCTGGCTCAGCCTTCGAAGGTTCGAATCCTTCCCCCTCCACCATAATTAACGGTGGGCGTAAAATATCTTGCGGGTGTAGTTCAATGGTAGAACCTCAGCCTTCCAAGCTGATGGCGTGGGTTCGATTCCCACCATCCGCTCCATTATTCGGTTGTGCTCAATCAGTAAGAAATTTAGGCCCATATAGCTCAGTCGGTAGAGCACATCCTTGGTAAGGATGAGGTCACCGGTTCAATTCCGGTTATGGGCTCCACGTTTTTGTTTTAATATTTATCATTCACTATCAACTTAGGGGATCCGCAGATGTCCAAGGAAAAATTTGAACGCACCAAACCGCATGTTAATGTCGGTACGATTGGCCATGTTGACCACGGTAAAACGACGCTGACTGCGGCAATCACCAAGTGCATGGCTGAAAAGCATGGCGGTGAGTTTAAAGCTTACGACCAGATTGATGGCGCACCAGAAGAGCGTGCACGTGGTATTACCATCGCCACCGCACACGTTGAGTATGAGTCAGAGATTCGCCATTATGCACACGTT
>JAFLJP010000006.1 GCA_022712945.1 Gammaproteobacteria bacterium
CACAGCACACCACTTGAAACCGAAACTCCGATCACTCTCATGCGCAACGTAAAGCTGGCTAAAACTAATAATGGCAGCAAGGTAATTGCCGGCAGTATCGCTAGTGGGTGTAATATGCAGCTCATTAAAGCCCTCACCCGCAGTTTCTTATGGCATGAGCAGATTATCAAGGGTGAAATTGGCTCTCTGGTGGAAATTCAAAAGCGCGAGAATATGAAATCGATGGCATATATTCACAATATTATGAGGCTGAGATTTCTTGCACCTGATATTATTGAGTCGATTCTAAATGGCTCACAGCCTAGTGACTTGATAGTGAATAAGCTTTTCAAGATAACGTCACATGATTGGAAAATCCAACGTCAGCAACTTGGGTTTATCTAGCCGTAACCGCCCAAATATCCCGAACTTCCACTGCCTAACTCGCCAACAGAGAATATCGCTACTATCATGCTGAAAACTCTCTGTTTTTACGTTCTCTAGGCGGAGGTGTTAAGTGGTCGAATCGTACGTCTGCCCCTGTGTGCGGGGGTTGCGTGGCTGCAGCTAAGTTATTGAAACATAACAAGACTGTGGCGGAGAGAGAGGGATTCGAACCCTCGATAGAGTTACCCCTATACACCCTTAGCAGGGGTGCGCCTTCAGCCACTCGGCCAGCTCTCCAACATGCGGCGTATTCTCGCAAAAAAAACACCAAGAGAAAAGCTAAATATCACATTTATTTGATATTTTTTAGTAAAAAAGGCCTTTGCAAGAAACAAAAACGGAGCCTTTCAGCTCCGAGTTCTAAACAACCTGCTTATTTCTTAGCAATTAACAATCAAGATTGTTCATCTGCAATAGAAGCTTGCTGAGCCTTTTCTTGCTGAATACGCTCATAGATTTCTTCACGATGCACAGAGACATCCTTTGGGGCGTTAACACCAATACGAACTTGATTGCCTTTCACACCAAGAACGGTCACCGTGACATCATCACCAATAATCAGAGTTTCACCCACACGACGGGTCAAAATTAACATCTACTTCTCTCCTTTACTACCGCATCCAAAACCGAGATACTGCCAAACTGCAATATTACCATTGACTAATATAGCTCTTCTCCCAGCTTAATGTCACAATATTTTTGTCAACAATTGTTAACATTAAAAATTAAGGACACTATCATCCTACTCAGGTCCATCTTAGTGTCTTACAAATAATAGGTGAATTTCTATGAAATAGCACCCGCCACCCTATAACAGCCGATCCTAAGCTGTTTTTTCTAGCTCAAAACCATCGTGCAGTGCACGAACGCCAAGCTCTAGATACTTCTCATCAACCACCACAGAAATCTTGATTTCAGAGGTTGAGATCATTTTTATGTTGATCCCTTCATCAGCAAGGATTTTAAACATACTCCCTGCGATACCTGCATGTGAGCGCATCCCGACACCCACCAGTGACAGCTTAACAATTGAATCGTCACTATTCACTTCCCGCGCACCCAGCTCACTGGCCACGCCGTTGAGAACACGGACTGCCTGTTCAACATCATTGCGGTGCACTGTAAACGTAAAATCAGTTGTCCCATCACGACCAACATTCTGAATGATCATGTCCACTTCGATATTTGCCTCACCAATGGGGCCTAATATTTGATAGGCCGCACCTGGGTGATCCGGCACACCCAGAACGGTCAGTTTCGCCTCATCCCGGTTAAATGCAATTCCTGAAATTCGTGCTGCTTCCACGCCATCTTCCTCGTAGGTGATCAAAGTTCCCTTGCCTTCAGTGAAACTGGAAAGCACGCGTAGTGGCACATTGTACTTCCCGGCAAACTCTACGGCACGAATCTGCAAGACTTTTGAGCCAAGGCTCGCCATCTCAAGCATCTCTTCAAAGGTGATGCGCTCAAGCCGTCTAGCCCGTGGCTCAACCCGTGGATCAGTGGTATAGACTCCATCCACATCGGTGTATATTTGGCACTCATTGGCCTTCAATGCAGCGGCCAAGGCAACTGCAGAGGTGTCTGACCCACCACGACCCAGCGTGGTAATATTTCCATTATCATCCATCCCCTGGAAGCCAGCAACCACCACAACCCGACCTAATGATAAGTCACGATGGATACGAGAACCATCAATTTCCTTTATCCTCGCTTTGCTGTGCGCACTGTCCGTTAATATATGTACTTGCGAGCCAGTGTAAGATATTGCGGGGCAATCCCGCGCATTCAGTGCCATTGCCAACAGTGCAATGGTCACTTGCTCTCCTGTTGAAAGCAATACATCCATCTCGCGTGGTGATGACTGCCTGGATATCTCTTTCGCCAGTGCAATCAAACGGTTTGTCTCACCACTCATTGCGGAGACAACCACAACCACGTCATCGCCCAGCTTCTTCGTCGCTACAATCCTGTCAGCAATATTTCCTATACGTTCTGTTGTACCGACTGAGGTACCACCATATTTTTGAACTATCAGAGCCATGATCTTATTTTTACTTGGCAAGGGTATACCCTACCATCCTTTACTTGCGTTGTAAGAAAATTCCTACTTAATTTCACGAAATAATTTGTTGTTTCACCCAGTTTTCTACTGATATAAGTGCTTGATCCAGTTTTTCAGGCTGATTCCCTCCCGCCATCGCCATATCGGGACGGCCACCACCTTTGCCACCCACCTGCTGTGCTACTTGATTGACCAGCTCACCTGCCTTGATACGGTCAGTGGCATCTTTTGTCACACCCGCTGCCAGACTGATTTTATCGCCATTGACACAAGCTAATACCACGGCGGCACAACCCAACTTGTTTTTCAGCTGATCAACGGTATCTCGCAAGCTTTTTGCATCGGCACCATCCAGCTTTGCTGCCAGCACCTTAACTCCGTGGACATCAACTGCCTGTGAGGCCAAGTCAGAACCTTTAGCGCTGGCAAGCTTTGCGTTGAGTTTTTCCAGCGTTTTCTCCAGGCCACGGGTACGATCAAGCAACTGGGCGACTTTGTCAGTGACATCATCACGGCCTGCAGCTTTTACCAGCGCTGCCACCTCAGCCAACCGGACATCACTTTCGACGGCCCACTGCTGGGCCGCCTGAGCGCTAACCGCTTCGATACGACGTACACCGGCAGCAACTCCGCTCTCTGAAATGATTTTAAAGTAACCGATATCCCCCGTACGTTTAACATGCGTGCCGCCACAAAGTTCCACCGAAAAGTCGCCCATACGCAACACCCGCACCGTATCACCATATTTTTCACCAAACAGTGCCATTGCACCTTCGGCTACAGCATCATCAGCTGACATCACTCGGGTTTCAATATCAAAATTGGCGCGAACCTGGCTGTTGACCAAGTTTTCAATCTCTACCAACTGCTCTGCACTAATGGCCTCAAAGTGGGAAAAATCAAAACGCAGGCGCTCAGCCTCAACCAACGAGCCTTTTTGCGTTACGTGCTCACCCAAAACTTTGCGTAACGCGGCATGTAACAGGTGGGTTGATGAGTGGTTACACTCTGTGCGACTACGGACAGCAGCATCAACCTGAGCATTCAGCCTGTCACCCACTTTCAGTGAACCCGCGACTTGCTTGCCAAGGTGACCAAAAACATCAGCCCCTTGCTTTTGAGTATCAATCACCTCGAAGCGCAGGCTGTCATTACTCAACAGCCCGGCATCACCCGATTGCCCGCCAGATTCTGCATAAAACGGGGTGCGATCCACCACCACCATCCCCTGTTCACCCTCATCAAGGGTATCAGCCGAGCGCCCTGATTTATGAATGGAGAGCACCACCGCCTCAGCTGCCAAATGGTCGTAACCAACAAATTCAGTGTGTCCATCTAACTCTATTTTTTGACCAAAGTCACCGTCGAATGAACTAGCGGCCCGTGCCCGCTCACGCTGGGCTTTCATCGCCACGTCAAATCCGCTTTCATCAACGCGTAGACCCCGTTCACGTGCAATATCAGCCGTTAGGTCCACTGGAAAACCATAGGTATCATACAGGCGAAAAAGCACATCACCGGGAATCACATCAACTTCCAGCTTGCTGATTTCCGACTCAAGAATTTGCAGCCCCTGCTCCAGAGTCTCGGCAAAACGCAGCTCTTCCATTTTCAGAATACGCTCAATATGCTCAGCAAGCTTGATCAGTTCAGGGTAGGCGTCCCCCATCTCTTCGCAAAGAGGCTCAACCAATTGATGAAAAAAAGGCTCTTTTGTACCCAGTTTATGACCGTGTCGAATAGCGCGACGTACAATCCGGCGCAGCACATAACCACGCCCTTCATTGGAAGGGACAACTCCATCCGCCACCAGAAATGAACAGGCACGAATATGATCGGCAATTACCCGCAGTGACTTGTTGCGATGGTCTTCGGTCTTGGTCAGCTTTGCTGCTGCATGGATAAGATTACGAAACAGATCGATATCATAATTATTGTGTTCACCCTGCATGATTGCCGCCAGCCGCTCCAAACCCATGCCGGTATCAATCGAAGGTTTTGGCAGGGGGGTCATGGTGCCATCAGCATCACGGTTAAACTGCATGAAGACCAGATTCCAGATCTCAATATAGCGGTCACCATCTTCTTCTGGCGTACCCGGTGGGCCACCCGCCACATCGGGGCCGTGGTCATAAAATATCTCAGAACAGGGGCCGCAGGGGCCGGTATCGCCCATCGACCAGAAGTTATCGGATTCATGCTTTTTGCCGCCGGGTTTATCCCCTATTCGACTAAGGCGCTCTTCACTGATACCTATTTTTTTAATCCAGATATCAGCGGCTTCATCATCTTCACTGTAAACCGTGACCCACAGCTTCTCTTTCGGTAGCTTTAACTCCTCCGTCAGAAACAGCCATGCGTGCTCAATCGCCCCTTCTTTAAAATAATCACCAAAGCTGAAGTTGCCCAGCATTTCAAAAAAGGTGTGGTGGCGTGCGGTATAACCGACATTTTCCAGATCATTGTGCTTACCACCCGCCCGAACACAGCGCTGCGATGATACTGCACGGCAGTAGGCCCTATCTTCTATCCCTAAAAAGGTCTCTTTAAACTGAACCATGCCCGCGTTGGTAAACAGCAGCGTTGGGTCATTTGCAGGCACCAGTGAGCCGCTGGCCACCTGTTTGTGTCCTCGCTCTTGGAAAAACGTCAGAAACGCCTTGCGTATCGCCGCACTCTTCATTTCACAACTCTCTTGGTTTGTGCCATATGCCTAATCGTTCCGTCGCATTGCGACACTTATCTGTTCTGCACTAAAGCCCCGATATTGCAAAAAACGCTGCTGTTTTGCCCGGTTTTTTAAATCGATTACCGGTTCAACACCAAAACGTTTTCTACGCACTTCAACAGCTTGTTCGTACCAATCCCAGTCGTGGTACAAAAATTCATTTACAACTTGCTCATCAATCCGCCGTTCACGCAACTCCATGCTAATTCGGTACGGCCCATATCCTTTATTGGCACGGGAACGAATGTAACACTCAGAAAAACGCTTATCACTTAGCAAATCTTCAGCTTCCAGTTGATCCAAAATCTGATCAACCTGTAGCGATTCATAGCCTTTTACCAATAATTTATTGGTTAATTCGAAGCGCGCATGTTCACGACGGGTCAGTAATAAAATGGCATGCTGACGTAATTTAGCCAGCTGTTGAGGTATTTCCACTGATCCACAACCCTCTATTCACACCAACTAAAGCAGGGCAAAGCCCAATACAGACGGTGAGCTGCGAAGTATACCATCGTGTATCTGTCATGCAAATCCCCCGCCAATAGTAGTATTACTATTCAGCAAAGAGCTTAAAAATAAGGTAATTTAGATTAAATCTAACATCGATCGAAAATGGGTCGCCAGCACATTATCAGGCCGATAACGTACTAGCAGAAGATCAATGGCTACAACCTCAGCGGGGGAAGGCTAGCTTCCCGCCCCTTCAGTAGCCGGTGTGGTCGTGGGCAACAGCTCGGCACGAATTGCCGCTTCAATGGTTGCAGCAACCTCCGGCTTTTCCTTCAGGAACTTACGTACGTTGTCTTTACCTTGACCGATACGATCACCATTGTAACTGTACCAGGCGCCCGCTTTATCAACCAGGCCCAGCTTTACCCCCAGATCAATAATTTCACCCTGGCGTGAAATACCGTGACCATACATAATTTCAAACTCTGCCTGCTTAAAAGGCGGTGCTACTTTGTTTTTAACCACTTTAACCCGGGTTTCATTACCCACAACCTCGTCACCCCGCTTAATCGCACCAATGCGACGGATATCCAAACGGACAGAGGAGTAAAACTTCAAGGCGTTACCACCGGTGGTGGTTTCGGGGTTACCAAACATTACACCAATTTTCATCCGAATTTGGTTAATAAAAATAACCAGTGTATTCGAGCGTTTGATATTGGCGGTTAATTTACGTAGTGCCTGAGACATTAAACGCGCTTGCAGACCAACATGCGTATCGCCCATGTCACCTTCAATTTCAGCTTTAGGCGTTAACGCGGCAACTGAATCGATAATCACCACATCCACTGAGGCAGAGCGCACCAGCATATCGGTAATTTCCAGTGCCTGCTCACCGGTATCGGGCTGTGAAACCAGCAGTTCATCAACATTAACGCCAATTTTACCCGCATACTGCGGGTCAAGCGCATGCTCTGCATCGATAAAAGCACAGGTGCCACCGGCCTTTTGCGCCTCAGCAATTATCTGTAGTGTCAGGGTTGTTTTACCGGAAGATTCCGGGCCATAGATTTCAACCACGCGCCCTTTAGGCAGACCACCAATACCCAGTGCGACATCCAGCGTCAGCGAGCCTGTTGAGATCGCCTCAATATCCCGCAGTGCGCTGGCATCGCCCATTCGCATGACTGAGCCCTTGCCAAACTGTTTCTCAATTTGGCCCAATGCCGCCTGTAGTGCTTTCTGTTTATTTGCGTCCACCTGAGTTTCTCCTAACCAGAATCTTTAATTTTGCTAACCACGACTTAGCATCGCCTGAGATAAATTATACACAGCATGTATATTTATACACTGCTTTTTTCACCCAATAGGCGCAGCACTCCCTGCAAAGCATAAATAATCGACTGCTCACGAACGGCGTCACGATCCCCGCTGAAAAGCTTTACCTCGGACTGAGACTCAGCCTCACCGTAAACCCAGGCAAAACAGACCGTGCCAACGGGCTTATCTGCCGTCGCACCACCAGGGCCCGCAATACCGCTAATCGCCAATGCCAGCTTAGCATCACTATGGCGTAGCGCTCCTGTAACCATCTCAAGCACCGTTGCCTTACTAACTGCCCCCTGGGTGATGAGTGTTTGTGGAGAGACATCCAGCATATCTTGCTTGGATTGGTTGGTGTAGGTGACGAAACCACGATCAAACCACGCCGAGCTGCCGGCAATCGAGGTCACTGCAAAGGCGACGCCACCACCGGTGCAGGACTCTGCCACGGCCATCGTGGCACCCCGGGCTTTCAGTGCATGGCCCACTTTTTCTGCCAAAGTACGTTTATTCATCTTGTACTACTTCGCTTCGAGTAATAAGGTTACGGCCAATATAGAGCAACCATTGTGCCGTGGAATGAACAATAAAACAAAACAACACCTCGCCCTCACCTTACTCACACTACTGACTATCAATGCAGCTACCGCAGCGTGCAGTGATGCGCCAGAGGCAGGAGTGAATTGGATGGACTGTGATCACAGTGGTCGTGATTTAGCCAAAGCAGAGCTAGGTGAGGCGCTGCTGCTTAACAGCAATTTGAGTGGTGCAAACTTAAGTGGTGCTGACCTCAGCGGAGCAGACCTTGATCGAGCTGACCTGAGCAACAGCAACCTCAGCGGTGCCTCGATGCGCAGCAGCCATGCGGTACGCGCCAACTTCAGCAACGCCAATCTTCAAAAAGCCAAACTCCAAAAAGCCCGCCTTGACCGGGCCATCCTAAAGAAGGCCAATTTAACCAAGGCCCGTCTGCAAAATGCCCGCCTCTACAATGCCAACCTTAGCCGGGCGATATTGAGTGGTGCCAACCTGAGTGAAGCCAATCTAGAGCAAGCCAACCTGAGTAACGCCAAACTGGACAACAGCCAAGCCAAGCTCGCCAACTTTAACAAAGCCAAATTAGACGATGCTGACCTCAGCTACGGTGATTTCACCAAAGCCAATTTTAAAGGTGCCTCACTGATGGATGCTGATCTAACGGGTGCTAACCTGACCGGAGCTGATTTTAGCACCGCCGATTTGAGTGATGCCATTTTCGATGAAGCAATTCTTGGTAATGCAATCTGGCCAAACCACAAACGCTGCAAACCACAATCTGTTGGTGAGTGTTTGTGAGAAATGAACAGAGTCTTTGCAACGGCTCATAAAACCCATCAACCACAAGCCACTATTCACCTCTACCTTCAATTCCTTCCGGAACCTTTGCAGGTGTTTTCAAAAAAGCCACCGTTCACGCAAGCCCATCTCACCAAATAGACCAGAACATCAACCGATACTCGGCACACCCATCAATTTGAGCGCCTTGCGAATCTCGGCAGTGGCATCCTGTAACATACGAATCGCTCGGGGGTAATCGGTTTCAGTGGCGGTTTTACGTGCGGCATCTGCCATTCGTTTTGCCTCTTGCACATGACGCATGGCGAGCATTTTAATTCCCCGGCCCGGTTTTTTCTGTTCAATCGCAATGGGGATCAGCTCTTCATAACCGATATATTTGTTCAGTTCATATTTGAACTCTGCTTCCGGTGTATCAAGGTTCAGTTCATACACAATTTTACGACCGCTCATCATTTGCCGGATGGCGGCTTGAATCATATCCCGGGCAATCATCAGGCTCTCGTTGGCATTTAGGTAATCGTCATTATCCGCCTGTTCTTCTGCCTTTTCTTCCAACCTGGCAACACTCTTGTGATCGTAATTGACTCCAGCTCCCATCCCTTGCTTTGCGGTTATTTTTTCATAATTGCGCCGATGTAAATCCTTGGCTACTTCAAGCTCTTCTTCCAGCCCCGGAAAATCCTTTTTCCATTGATCCTTGAGGCTTTCACTGGGCACCATTCGTCCGGCAATATTAAACAGCCGCAGTGCTTCACCCAAGGTTTCATCTGCCCTCACCTGTTGATTGCGCTCAAGAAGCCGCTCAACCTGATTCAATTTATTGCTCACATCCTTGATAATCAGTTTCGCCTCCTGATTATCGCTTTCAGAGATACGACGCCCTGACTTGGTCATCAACATCATACGAGCAAAGCGTAACTTTCTAGCCACATCAACTTTGTTGACCGGTGCAAACGTTGGTTTTTGATTGGCCGAGCGATCTGCAACCAATGCCTTTAGTGCATCAGGGTTAGCAGGTGGCTTCCCCATCCCCACTGGGGCACCTGCAGGTTCAAGCGGTGCCTGGGCTACCAGAACCGTGGCATTTGGATCAAATTCGATACGTTCGATAACGATATCACTGCTTGAGGCTTTTCCTGTATCAAGCGGTTCCATGGAGAAAGCCTCTTTTCGCCCACCCAGTGCTGCCACTTGAGCAACTGGCTTTGGCGGAACCACCACCACCGACTCAGGAGCCACCACCACAAAATCTGGTTCCGCTTTTGTGGCAAGACCTCCACAACTGGTGAGCGCAAAAAGTGCGGTGGTGATCAGGGTGAGTGGTTTTTTATACAACAACGACATAACAACTACCTATACTAAGTATCAATCTCAATGGGGGTTCACTGCTGTAATTATAACCTGAATCCAGCTATTCCGACGACGCCTTTGCCGATGAACAAAAAAAGGGGGTAGCGATCTGTTCGCTACCCCCTTTTGCTCTCACAACGGTCTTCTAGCTGGTACTCATCTCCATCAACAGCTTGTTCAGGCGCTGCACAAAACCGGCCGGATCTTCAAGCTGACCACCTTCAGAGAGTAACGCTTGGTCAAACAGAAGATTACTCAACTCATCGAAGCGCTCACCCTCTTCGGCTTTCAACCTGATGATCAGTGGGTGTTCCGGATTGAGCTCCAGAATCGGCTTGCTGGTGGGAACATCTTGACCCGCCGCTTTCAGAATACGCTCTAAATTGGCGTTCATATCGTGCTCGCCCGTCACCAGACAGGCGGGAGAGTTGGTGAGACGATGGGTGATACGCACTTCGCTCACCTTGTCGGTCAAAATTTCCTGAGCCTTTTCAACCAGCGCTTTAAAATTTTCTTCTGCTGCTTTTTGCTGCTCTTTCTCTTGTTCATCTTCCACGTCGCCCAGATTCAGCTCACCACGGGTGACCGCTTGTAGCGGCTTGTCTGAGTAGTTTTGCAGCGAAGAGACCAGCCACTCATCAACTCGATCTGAGAGCAACAGCACTTCAATGCCTTTTTTGCGGAACACCTCAAGATGCGGGCTATTTTTGGCCGCTGTATGGGTATCGGCAGTGATGTAGTAGATCGCCTCTTGTCCCTCTTTCATGCGCTCGATGTATTGATCAAGTGAGACTATCTGCTCAGAACTGTCGTTATCGGTGGTTGCAAAGCGAAGCAGTTTGGCAATTTTTTGCTGGTTAGCATGGTCCTCCGCCGGCCCCTCCTTCATCACATTGCCAAACTCACCCCAGAATTTGGCGTATTTTTCTTCATCCTTTTTAGCCATGGCTTGCAGTGTGTCCAGTATTTTCTTAACTGAGCCGGCACGCATGCTATCGATAGTTTTGTTGTGCTGCAGAATTTCTCGGGAGACATTCAGTGGCAGGTCGTTAGAGTCCACCACACCACGAATGAAGCGCAGGTAATTTGGCATCAGCTGCTCAGCGTCATCCATAATGAAGACACGCTGCACGTAGAGTTTAATGCCGTGACGCGCTTCACGATCCCAAAGATCAAAAGGTGCCCGGGCAGGAATATAGAGCAGCGAGGTATATTCGATACGTCCTTCTACACGGTTATGCAAATGCGCCAGCGGATCTTCGTAGTCGTGGGCAACGTGTTTATAGAACTCGTTGTACTCCTCTTCTTTAATCTCGTTCTTCGGACGCATCCACAGGGCAGAAGCGCTGTTAACCGTCTCATACTCTTCCTTCTCATCCGTCGCTTCATCACCTTCCGTACTGGGGACTGCCTCTTTCAACATCTCGATTGAGACTGGAATGTGATCGGAATATTTGCGAATGATTGTTCTCAGACGAATCCCTTCCAGAAACTCATTTTCACCGTCACGCAGGTGCAGTACAACTTCGGTACCGTGCTCTGCTTTTTCGACATTTTCAAGGGTGTAGTCACCTTCACCACTGGAGGTCCAGCAAACGCCATGCTCTGCACCGGTGCCCGCACGGCGAGTTGTGAGTGACACTTTATCGGCAACAATAAATGAGGAGTAAAAACCGACACCAAACTGGCCAATCATATTGGAATCTTTTGTCTGATCGCCGGTCAATGAATCGATAAATTGACGTGTGCCTGACTTCGCAATGGTACCAATATTGTCCATCACCTCTTGGCGGTTCATGCCAATGCCGTTGTCACTAAAGGTAATGGTGCGGGCCTCTTTGTCGAATGCCACCCGAATTTTCAACTCACTGTCACCTTCCAGCAGAGCCTCATCGGCTAAACTTTCAAAACGTAGCTTATCAATCGCATCGGATGCGTTTGAGACCAGCTCACGCATGAAAATTTCTTTATTACTGTAGAGAGAGTGAATCATCAACTTCAGCAGTTGTGATACCTCAGTCTGAAAACTCAGTGTCTCCTTTTGGGCCTCAACGGTCATGTTTGCTCCTCGTTACGCTATCAATTTGGTTAATGTCAATTTTACGATGACAAGGATATAGGGGCGGTGCAATCGCATTTCAACCCCAAGTCTCGCCCACTCAATGAATCTCACGTGCATTCACCGAATGCATATGGTTCAATTAACCGAAAGGTGAGTCATCAAAAAACAACTCGAGAGCAGCATATGAGCGCCATTAAAACCATCAGCAGCACCCCGTTCAGTGATCAAAAACCCGGCACCTCCGGTCTACGCAAAAAGGTGACCGTTTTCCAGCGTGAACACTACCTGGAAAACTTTGTGCAATCCATCTTCGACAGCCTGGAGGGCTTTACGGGTGAGACGCTGGTGGTGGGTGGTGATGGTCGCTATTACAACGATGTAGCGGTTCATACCATTTTAAAAATGGCCGCTGCCAATGGCTTTGGTCGGGTGCTGGTTGGCCAAAGCGGCCTGCTCTCCACCCCGGCAGCCTCCTGCATCATTCGCAAATATAACGCCTTTGGCGGCATCATTCTTTCGGCCAGCCATAACCCCGGCGGGCCAGATGGTGATTTTGGTATCAAATACAACATTGGCAACGGTGGCCCAGCACCAGAAAAATACACGGAGGCGATGTTCCAGCGCAGCAAAGAGATTAACACCTACAAAATATTGGATGCAGAGAACATTGACCTCAATGCCCAAGGCCGTTATACCCTGGGCGACATGCTCGTTGAGGTGATCGACCCTGTCACCGATTACGCCGAACTGATGGAAGAGCTGTTTGATTTCCCCAAATTGAAATCGATGTTCCGCTCCGGTAGTTTCAGCATGTGCTTTGATGCCATGCACGCCATCACCGGCCCCTATGCAAAACAGATTCTGGAAGAACAGTTGGGTGCCCCTGAAGGCACCGTCATCAACGGCGTGCCGCTGCCTGATTTTGGCGGTGGTCACCCAGACCCAAATCTGGCTTACGCCAAAGAGCTGGTCGAGACCATGAACGGTATCAGCGCACCCGATTTTGGTGCTGCATCGGATGGAGACGGGGATCGCAACATGGTGCTCGGCAAACGATTCTTCGTCACCCCCAGTGACAGCCTGGCCATCATGGCGGCAAATGCACACCGTATTAAGGGTTACAAAAAGGGCATCACCGGCATTGCTCGCTCGATGCCCACCAGTGCTGCAGCGGATCGCGTTGCCGAGCGCCTGGGCATCAACAGCTTCGAAACCCCCACCGGCTGGAAATTTTTTGGCAACCTGCTGGATGCCGGCCAATGCACCCTGTGTGGTGAAGAGAGCTTTGGGACGGGTTCAGACCATGTGCGGGAAAAGGATGGTCTGTGGGCGGTGCTGTTCTGGATGAACATTATCGCCGAGCGCCACCAGTCGGTCGAAGAGATCGTGACCGAACACTGGAAGAGCTATGGCCGTAATGTTTACTCTCGCCATGACTACGACGCCGTGGATGCCACTGTTGCCGGTGATATTATTGATAATTTACGCAGCCGTTTCGTCTCACTCATGGGGCATGGCTTTGGCGCTTACTGTATCGAAAAAGCAGATGATTTCAGCTATACCGATCCCATCGATAAAAGTGTCAGTAAAAACCAGGGGATACGCATTCTCTTTACCGATGGTTCACGCATTATATTTCGTCTATCCGGCACCGGAACCGAAGGTGCTACCGTGCGTATCTACCTAGAAAAATTTGAACCCAACGAGGCGTTACAAAACATTGATGCCCAAGAAGCATTAGCAGATTTGATCGACATTGCAGAGGAGCTGAGTGGACTGAAAGCAAAAAGTGGCCGCAGCGGGCCAACGGTGATCACCTGAAGCATATTCAATAAGCCGTCATAATTGGCGGCATCAATCAACATCATCAACAAAAGGAATTGTGATGAAAATAACGCTGTTGCCCTACCTGTTTTTGCTTATCCTGCTGAGCCAGTCACTAGATGCTGCACCCACCCTCTACCGCTGGCAAGATGAAGAGGGGCAGTTTCATTTCTCAGATAAAGCACCTGAAAAAAATAACGCCACCATCCAGCTGGTCGAAATCAAAAGTAAGCCCCTCAACTCCATGCCAGCCATTTCCCCGCTTAAGCCCCCCATCGTTCCCCGCAAAACAGAGAAAAGAAAAACCAGTAAACCCACACAAAAAGCCAACACCAAGCGGTGTCAAAAACATCAACGCCAGCTCAACACGCTTCGCTCCAGAATGCGCTTAGGGTATTCAGCAACTCAAGCGCCAAAATTGTTGCGGCGAGAACGAGAACTGAACGAAAAAATCTATCATCAGTGCCAAAAAGAGCAATGAGACCTTTGCACAAGACAGTGGCCTGCGGGTATAATTCTGCTCCCACGATACCCGATATCTTCAAGGATTCCCCGATGAAACGAGTTGGAGCCCACGTGAGTGCCGCAGGGGGTGTTGAAAACGCCCCGCTGAATGCACAAAAGATTGGTGCCAAAGCCTTTGCCCTGTTTACTAAAAACCAGCGCCAATGGCGCGCAAAGCCGCTTACCGAACAGAGCATTAACGCCTTCAAGGCTAATTTGATCAATGTCGGCATTGCCCCTGAGCATGTATTGCCCCATGACAGCTACCTGATCAATCTCGGACACCCCGAACAGGAGGGACTAGAAAAATCCCGTGCTGCTTTTTTGGATGAGATGCAGCGTTGTGAGCAATTAGGACTGCCGCTGCTCAATTTCCACCCCGGTTCTCATCTGAAAAAAATCAGTGAAGAGGAGAGTCTGGATCGTATTGCCGAGTCGATCAACCTTGCCTTGGCACAAACAACCGGCGTGACGGCAGTGATCGAGAACACCGCCGGGCAAGGAACTAATCTGGGGCACCGCTTTGATCATCTGGCTCACATCATCGATAAAGTAGAGGATAAAAACCGGGTGGGAGTTTGCCTGGACACCTGTCACACCTTCACCGCCGGTTATGACCTGCGCACCACGGAAGCGTGCGAACAGACCTTTGCCGAGTTCGAACAGATTGTTGGCTTTCACTACCTGCGTGGCATGCACCTAAATGACTCCAAGCCAGAGCTTGGTTCACGGGTGGATCGGCATGAGAGCCTGGGGCTGGGCAAGATTGGTATGGCCTGCTTCGACTACATCATGAATGATGAGCGCTTTGATGAAATCCCAATGGTATTGGAAACCATTGACGACTCACTATGGGCCGAAGAGATAGAGATTCTTTATGGCTTAGGTGGTAAGTAATTCAGCTCAAAAGGATGTGACCAAAGCTGTTGTAACAACAGTTGCTGTTTTTTCAGATCACCGCTACTCCAACACTGTAGTGGGCGTATCGAGGGATGAGGATTGAGTAATTGCCGACTAATTAGCTGTTGCTTCAATTGCCTCGCAACCGCAGCCCCGCCATCCAGTACCGCAACCGCCTCACCCACCAGCTCAACAATCAATCGGTGGATTAACGAATAGTGGGTGCAACCCAAAATTAACGTATCCACCTGGGCCCGCAGCAGTGGCTCAAGATAGCTTGATAATAAATCACGTAACGCCACTGATTCAAAATCGCCCTTCTCGATCTCCTCCACCAACCCAGAGCAAGGCTGGCTGATAACCGTCACATGGTAAGCGTGCTGGCGCAGCAAAGATTCATATTTTTCACTGCTTAACGTACCAGCTGTCGCCAATACCCCTACCCGCCCCGCCCGCGTCACTTTCCCTGCGGGCTTCACCGCAGGCTCCATGGCAATAACAGGCAGCGCATAACGAACACGCAGTTGATTGACCGCCGCAGCGGTGGCGGTATTGCACGCCACAACAAGTGCCTTAACCCCCTGTTCCACCAACCAATCGGCACAGACAACACTGCGCTGACAAATCTGGGCCACCGATTTTTCACCATAGGGTGCATAGTGTGAATCGGCAACATAACAGAGTGATTCCCCGGGCATCAGCGCATGAATCTCCCGCAATACCGAAAGACCACCCAATCCCGAATCAAACACCCCAATTGGAGCAGCAGAGGACATCGCTATATTTTAACTATCAGCAGGTTCACTGGCCTGTAACGCTGGTTGTTTACGAAAGGCGATCCCACCCAGCACAAACGCACTCGCCAACACCGCACCGGTAATAAAAAAATTCGCGAAGATAAAGGGGATAAACACCAACGCAGCGCTCAATAAAACTGCATTATCATCAAAACCACTGTGGCGTGCCGCCCAGAGAACCAGCGGCACCATAACCAGGAAGAAAACCACATTCATCACCAGGTAACCCAGCTGATCTTTTTTAATATTATCTGCCTTATTCAACTCCAGCAGCAACGCATCCAACCGCTCTTTTTGCTCTTTTGTCACCTCGGGGCTATCCACCAACTCAGCATACAACGCCTTATATTCCAGCATGGTTGAGGCCGATGCTGGCAACAGGTAATTGCTCACCAAAAAAGCACCGATTACCGAAATCCAGACCACTAATAATATTTTTAAGAACTTCTTCACCGCGTCACCATCATCAATTTATGCTCAGAATGAGTGGGCATAATACCGAGGAACCTGCCCAAAAACAAAAAACTGCCGAGAAAAACGGGATTTGGCCAGACTTCATCATTATTTCGCTGCTACGGCCCTTACTCTCAATCCTGCGGGTGCCATCACACAAAATCTAAAAAACAATAATGTATCTCATTAGGCTGTCGCTAAACTTTTAGCAATAGGAATACTACTTATACTAAAGGGGTAACAATGAAAAGACTTGTATTCGCCATGGCCACCCTGCTCCCATTAGTAGCACAGGCACAACCGGCATTTCACCCCTCAGGAACAAACCTGACTTACGGCATGAACAGCAATGCGCCGTCTGTCATCAGCATCACCAGCAACCCTGCTGCTGCCGCTGCCTCATCAACACGGGGAGATAACAGCACCACAAGCGCCATTGGGCTGATCAGCTCCATCGGGCTCTCCGTCGAGCTGGGCCAGGTGGACAACTTTGAACAACAGATTGATGATTTAACAACCCAACTTGACCGAACGAACATTACTCCGTCAGAGGGATTTCAGATCATCGATGATTTTGACGACTTTCTTCTTCTGGCTGAAAAAGAGGGCTACTTGATCATCAATGCCGCGACTCACCTCCCTTTTATGCCCCTTATGATCAATAGTGGAACACTGGGGGGCACAATCACCATTGATGTCAATGCCGGCATACAGGCTTATATGGGAGTACTTGCGGCACCGCTCACCTACAACACCACCAACCAAGAGATGGAGACCGATAGTGCATTTTATGTAAAAGGTGCTGCGGTTCTGGAAGCCAGTGTCGGTTATAGCCGAAAAATGTGGGGCAATCGAAATGGCAACCTGTTTGCCGGTGTCACCGGAAAATATTACCAGGTTGGCCTGAGCAAAAGTGTCATCCCGCTAATTGACGATACCAACAATGATGTTGGTGACACCCTTGCAGATGAGTTCGATCAAAATCAAAACACCACCGATGGTATCGGCATTGACCTTGGCGTGTTGTGGGTGGGTAACAATTACAGCCTAGGGGCAACTCTCCTCAATGCCAATGCACCAACATTCGATTATAGTGAGATAGGTAACGACTGCCACCTTTTAACCGGCACTTCTCAAAACAACTGTAATGCCGCCGCACAACACAGCAATAAAATCAACCTTACCGAAACCTACACCATGGATGCTCAAGTACGTGTAGAGGCAGCCCTCCACTCAAAGAATAAACATTGGCAAATCAACGCCTCGTACGATGGCAATTCAATACGCGGCCCGGTGGGCAATGAAATACAGTGGATGAATATCGCCATCGGCTATGTACCTGACAACTGGATTCCTGGAATTCGCGCAGGCTACCGTGAAAACCTAGCAGGTAGTCAATTAAGCATGGCAACCTTTGGTATCACCCTGCTAAAAGGGCTGAATCTCGATATCGCTTATGGCCTGGAAGAAATTGAAAGTGATGGTGAAAAATACCCACGCTCTGTCGCTGTAAACCTGGGTTTGGAGATGCGTTTCTGACCACGAGAATACAGACATAAAAAAAACCGCCACTGCAAAGCAGTGGCGGTTTTTTATATCAGAAATTTATCAGCATCCGCCTGAGCCTCTTGCAAAATCCCACAGAGCAGCGGGTTTATTAGCGCTTGATGACAAAAAAAGAAAGTACCTGATTCATTTTGGTAAAATAAGCTTGCGACTTCAAACCAATAGAATCATTAACATAGGCTAAGACCCCGTGA
>JAFLJP010000153.1 GCA_022712945.1 Gammaproteobacteria bacterium
ATTCAGCAATGCCTTACTAGTGGGCACCTGGTTGGGCTGCTTGTGGAGTTTATTCAATACATCCATTGCCACCTTGGCAATCTCCACTTCAGCCACACCATTAAATACGGGGGCAACATCATCTGTTTCAGGCGATGAATATTGGGTTCCTGCACTCCCCACGGGTTGCGTACCCGTAATAAGATTATCCAAATTGGAGCTTACGGCGACACTCTCGATAGCCTCATCTTCGTCCGGCGCATCCAGAATGATCTGTTTTAGACGTAGCGGGCTTTTTGGATCATTAGCCGCATCAACAATTTCCTGAAAACGATCATGCGCCACAATACTTAAGCGATCTACAGTACTCACGCCGGTACGCTTACCGTAGGGCAAGCGCAAACCACGGCCAATGGATTGCTCGATCAAAGTACGGGCGTTGGCGGCACGCAGTGGCACAATGGTATAAAGATTCGTAACGTCCCAACCCTCTTTAAGCATATTGACGTGAATCACAATCTCAGTCGGCTCATCTACACTTTCTACCGCCAGCAAACGTGAAATCATCACCTCTTCCGCCGCGCCACTCCTACTACTATCGACCTGAATCACTTTGCCTTTGTAACGCTCATCAAACACCTCTTCGAGCACCATCAATAATTCAGCCGCGTGGGTCGTATCACGCGCAATAACCAACATAAATGGCTTAACAACAGCTACATCATTTTGACGCGCATAGGTCAGCAGCTCCACCTTAGTCTGCTCGTGCAGGCGTATGCCATCCATCAACTTAATACGCTCGACTTCTTCTTTACTGTATTGCGAGGCATCAAAATTTCGCTGTGTCACGACAGCGGGTTCTTTAACAAAACCATCATCCATGGCACGGGCAAGTGGATAATCCACCACCACATTTTTGAATGGCACAGTTCCTCTATTAGCGCCTTTGTTACTCTCTGTGAAGGGCGTTGCGGTCAGCTCCAAACCAAATAATGGGTTTAGCTCATTCAATGCCCGTACACCGGCACTGCCACGATAGCGGTGAGACTCATCCATTAGCATCACCAAGTCTTTTAGGCCTGATAGATAATTAAAATAACTATCACCAATAGTTTCTTTTAAACGCTTAATACGTGGAGCCTTACCACCTCGCACTTCGGAATTAATTTTAGAAATATTAAATATATTAATCGTAATTGGAGAAAATAATGAGTCTCCAGTGATATTGCGCTGATCGTAATCATCACCGGTGACAACCAATGGCTCATTAGTAGCAAACTCTGCAATACCCTTAAAAACATACTTGGCATTGCCGGGGGTAAAGTCTTTAATCAACTTGTCATATATGGTCAGGTTGGGTGCCAATACAAAAAAATTATTAATTCCGTGAGCCAAGTGCAGATAACTAATAAACGCCCCCATCAAACGCGTTTTACCCACACCCGTGGCCAGGGCAAAACAGAGTGACGGAAACGCCCGTTTAAAATCAGTCAGGGTGGGAAACTCTGCTTTTAGCGTATCCAATAAGGCTTGAATATCCCGCTTAGGATCAAGCAGCCGTTTATCACTCTCTTCAATCGCTAAGGCTAACGCCTCCAGTGACTCGCGCTGCGGCGCACGTAAACTCAAACGGCCTGATACCGCATTAACCACCCGGTTCATTGTTCTTCCTCCGAAATACCACCTAGTCGTTGCCTTGCATCCAGCATGGCCTGATGTAAACGCTTCGCCAATACCGCCTTAGGTGGCAGCGAAGTCAGGTATTCTGCAACATGAATGCCTACCTCATCTAACTCAAGCAACTCTATCTGTTCTTGTTTTTTACCCGCACAGAGAATAATGCCTAGCGGTGGGTTTTCATCCGCCTCCTGCTCATACTTACTCAGCCAGCGTAAATAGAGTTCCATCTGGCCTTTGTACTCCGGCTTAAAGCGCCCCACCTTCAAATCAATCGCCACCAAACGTTTGAGCTTACGGTTATAAAACAACAGATCAATATAGTAATCATCATCATCCACCTGGATGCGGAACTGACGCGCCATAAACGTAAAGCCGCCACCCAGCTCCAGTAAGAACTGCTGAAGATCACGCAAAATGGCATCCTCCAAATCCTTTTCCAAATAGCTGTCATTCAGCTCCAGAAAATCGAGCACATACGGATCTTTTAAAAGCAGCGGTGCGCTCATCGGCCCTTGCTCTCGCAACGCGGTTAATTCATTGCGAATCGTCTGTTCTGGTTTTTTTGAAATAGCCGTGCGCTCATAAAGCTGGGCATCAATGCGTTCCGCCAGGGTGCGAGTCGGCCAGCGCTCTTGTAGCGCCATGGTGAGGTAAAATTCCCGTTTCAAGGAATCATCTACATAAATAAGTGCTTTGAAATGACTCCAGCTCAATTGTCTCCACAGTGGGGAGACAATCTCTAGGTCAGGAAAAGTTTCCGCAAAGCGGAGACAATGGCGTAACTGTTGTTTACTCCACCCCCGACCAAAAGCGAGCGTTAATTCAGAGGCCAAGTGTTCAATCACCTGCTTGCCATATTCACCCCGCTCACCCTTCAATACCGTGGTAGCAATACGCTGTCCACCTGCCAATAGAGCAAGGTCAGCTCGGCATTAACGGCGACTGCTGCCTGTTGTCTGGCCTGATGAATGAGGCCTTTGATCTCATCTAATAACGCCATATTGGCTTGGGATAGCTCGCTCATTGCAGCACCCCCTTAGCCCAATAAGTTATAGGTTCAGAAATAACACACACTGTGTGTTGATGCTCTGGTTCCCACGGTCCTCCGTGGGAACCCATACCAAACGATACGTTTTCACCACTGTATGCATTCCCACGCAGGAGCGTGGGAACGAGGGGTTGGTTTAGGTGTAATCTCATACTCCACCACCAAACAGATCATCCTGCTCAGGATCGCGTTCCATTTGGGGAAGGTTTTCTACATTCAGGCTGTAATCATCATGCGCCCACTCACAGCGGGAGAGCACCATTTTGGGGATCTTTTTAATGGTGAGATTGGCAAAACGATCCGCCTTGCAACGAAAGGCTGCGCAACAGACCAGCAAAGATCGTTCACTACCGACCTCCTCAGACAACGCTTGCAACTGTGCAACAGAAAGGTTCTGTGTAGTGACGTAGATAAAATCCTGCTCAGTAGAATAGCCATGCTTCCACCACTGAGACTCAGAAGGCTCGTAGCTAAACCCCTCCAACTTACAAATAGCTTCGGCCAGCATGGTGGGGTTGTAATCTTTGTTGATTACCCAGTTGTTCCACTTATCTTTTTCCAGCAATGAAGGGGCTAAAGAGTAATAACGGAAACCACCACCGCCTTTCCAGTGGACAGCTTTGGATATATCGCCTTGGTCTTCGCCATCAATGACTTTTTGTAGACGCGGAATGATGTGGGTGTGGCAATGCTCGCCAAGCTCTACCACGATCCATTTGCGGCCCATTTTGTGGGCGACTGCATCGGTGGTGCCGGAGCCTGCAAAGGAGTCTAAAATCAAGTCTCCAGGGTATCGTTATCCGTCACACGGTGAGTGGCATGGTAAGACTTTTTTGGATCTTCCAGCAGAATGCGCGGCTCCAGCTTGGGGCGCTTGTCCTTACCAATCCAGGTGAGTTCGAGTTTTGTTTTGCTCATAGTGATGGCTTCTT
>JAFLJP010000157.1 GCA_022712945.1 Gammaproteobacteria bacterium
CCAAAGCTTTTCAACCGCAATACTACGCACTTCAGAAAAAGAGCGCATCGCCGCCAATGTGACAACCAGTTTTACATTTTTCACCCCGAGTAAATTGATCGCATTGCGAACACTGGTCACCTCTTGATAACGGCGATAGAGGGGGGAGTTGGCATATTTCAACATCATGCCGCTCAGTGTCGGGTCTTCTGCAACAACGACGGCAATATCGTTTATTGAGTAATCATCCTTGGCTAACACATCAAGAATGCGCATACCCGCAGCAGAGACTTTGGGTAGGTTCAAACTTTCTAATTTAAATTTCATAACGACTCCTGTTTAGCTATTTCATTTTTTTGCTCATTCAGGTGACTTCTGGTCGAAAGATAGGCTGCCAACACAATCAACCCACCACCAAACCACTCGACTGCTTGGATCACCTCATTACTTAACAGCAGCGAGGAGACTGCACCCACCACAACTTCAAACAAGAGGATCACCGCCGAGCGCGAAATCGGCATATGGGTTACCCCGTATAACACCGCCAGTGTCATCAATACCACCCCAAACAACCCGAGCATCACCGCATAACCGACTGTGATAAAAGACGCCTCGGGCAGGCTCAGCCCAGAAATCGATAGCCAGACCAGGGCCAATAAGGTGACGGCAAACCAGGTGACTGCGGTCTTGACCGGAATAGAGACATCTTGCAGCTTGCGCACCATCACATTGGCCAACGCAAAGCCCATCCCCGAGGAGATAGCCAGCCACTCAGAGGCATCCCGAGGCCATGGCATCCCCATTGAGGGCTCCCACAGCATCACTGCTGCCCCCAGCAGGGCCAATACCAGTGTTATTGTGGTGACTCGGTCTAGGCGCTCCCCCAAAATCACCATGCCCAATAGTATCGACCAGACCGGGGAAAGATAAAAAAGTAAAATAACCCGCACCACCTGCCCGTCAAGCACTGCCAGAATAAAGGCCACGTTGCACCAGGCATTGCTGAACATCAGCACAACCAACAACCACGGATGACGACGCAATTCGCGCCAGCGCCCACGCATCAGCCACAGGCCAACCACCGATGCCACGCCATACATCACCAGCGTTGCCCACAGGCCGCCAAGACCCGCCTCCTCCAATAAGCGTAACGGGTACCAGATCACCCCCCACATCGCCGCCGCAAATAACAGGCTCAAAATGGGGAAAAAGTGCAACTGGGGTTTGGACAGCATAGGCAGATGCTCTATAATTGGCGGCTTAAGGAAGTTCTGAACTTCCTCGGTGAATAGTATCGGCACAAACGGATACTAATTTTTTCCTGAATTAATCCAGAGATGTACGATACAGAAAAATGAATCCGGACCTCGACAAGCTTCAGCCCTATCCATTTGAAAAGCTAGCAAAACTCAAAGCAGATGCAGCATTCAGCGCAAGCGGTAGGCATATTGCGCTCTCAATTGGTGAGCCAAAACACCCAACCCCTGAGCTCATCATTAATGCGATCAACTCACACGTTAACACACTCGCCAACTATCCAACTACCAAGGGGACTCCTGAACTACGACAAGCCATTGCTGGCTGGCTGACGCATCGTTTTCAACTGCCTGCCGATAGCCTGAATGCTGAGCAGCAGATACTGCCGGTTAATGGCACCCGAGAGGCACTATTCGCCTTTGCCCAGGCGGTTATCGATCGTAGCCGCGATGCCATTGTGGTCAGCCCCAACCCCTTCTACCAGATTTATGAAGGGGCTACTCTTCTGGCGGGAGCAACGCCCTATTTTGTGCCCATCACCTCGGAGAGTGGTTTTTTAGCTGACTACCTCTCGGTGCCGGAAGCCGTTTGGGAGCGCTGCCAGCTGCTCTATCTCTGCACCCCCAGCAATCCCACCGGGGCGACCTATGAGCTGGAGACCCTTCAGGCACTGATTAAACTGGCGGACAAATACAATTTCATTCTCGCCTCTGATGAGTGTTATTCAGAGATTTACTTCGACGAAGATAAAAAACCCACTGGTCTACTACAGGCTGCTGCGGCGATGGGCCACAACGACTATAAAAACTGCGTAGTCTTCCACAGCCTCTCCAAACGCTCCAATGCTCCTGGGCTGCGCTCAGGCTTTGTGGCCGGTGATGCCGCTGTGCTGGCACAATTTCTTCGCTATCGCACCTACCACGGCAGTGCCATGTCACTGCCGGTGCAAGCCGCATCAGTTGCCGCCTGGAGTGATGAGATCCACGTAAAACAGAGTCGAGAGCGCTACCGTGAAAAATTTGCCAGGGTGTTGGAAATACTGTCGCCGGTAATGGATGTACAACAACCTGCCGCCAGCTTCTACCTCTGGGCCCGCACCCCAATTGATGATGAACAGTTTGCACAACGCCTGTATGGTGAGTGTAATGTCACGGTACTGCCCGGCAGCTACCTCTCCCGTAAAGTAGATGGCATAACACCTGGAGCCAACTATATTCGTATGGCCTTGGTGGCCCCACTGGAAGAGTGCATTGAAGCAGCTGAACGAATTCGGGATTTTATCAAACTTTTATAGCGGCCAGTGATTTAACCAATGTGCTTTATCACAGCCTGCAACACCCTGAACACAAACTAATTTAGACTGGAGTTAACCATGAGCAACATTCAACAAATCATCGAAGAAGCCTTCGAAATCCGTGCCGATATCACCCCGCGTAACGTTGATACCCACGTGAAAGAGGCCGTTAACGAAGCGATAGCCAAACTCGACAGTGGTGAACTGCGAGTTGCCGAGCAACGTGCAGTGGGTGACTGGATCGTAAACGAATGGTTGAAAAAAGCGGTGTTGCTCTCTTTCCGCATCGAAGATAATGAGTTCATGAAAGGCGGCTACACCAACTATTACGACAAAGTGCCCTCCAAGTTTGCCGACTACAATACCCGGGACTTCCGTGATTCAGGCATACGCGTTGTTCCACCGGCCGCCGTTCGCCGTGGTTCTTACGTCGCTTCCGGCACGGTATTAATGCCCTCTTATGTCAATATTGGCGCTTATGTTGATAGCGGCACCATGGTCGACACCTGGGCAACCGTCGGTTCATGTGCACAAATTGGTAAAAATGTTCACCTCTCCGGCGGAGTCGGCATCGGTGGCGTATTAGAGCCACTACAGGCATCACCAACCATCATCGAAGATAACTGCTTCATCGGTGCCCGCTCAGAGGTAGTTGAAGGTGTTATCGTCGAGGAAGGTTCTGTTATATCAATGGGTGTCTACATTGGTCAAAGCACCAAAATCTATAACCGTATGACCGGTGAAGTCAGCTATGGCCGCATTCCAGCCGGTTCAGTAGTGGTTTCCGGCAATCTGCCCTCCAAAGATGGCAGTTACAGCCTCTACTGTGCGGTTATCGTTAAGCAGGTTGATGAGAAGACCCGCGGCAAAGTGGGTATTAATGAACTGCTGCGGGATATATAGACGCACTCAGCTTGAGTGTATTAATCGTTAGCCAAAAAAAGCCCCGCTGAACTCATTCAGCTGGGCTTTTTATTTTTCACGCAACTACTCAGCATATCATGGGTGTACCTACAAGATTTCGACAAGGAACCAATAATTTAGGCTATGTCATCGTTAATTGTTGGTCTATATTTAGAGTAGAGGTAACTACTCACCCCATATATAAACGATAATCTTCTTGACACACTTTTAGCGGAAAAAACAGGGAGGCACCCACACTATAAAATAACCCCGCTTCATTCCAAACGTCGCAGCCACTCACATCTCATCCTACCCTCACGATACTCATTCCATCCATAGCCACCTATTTCAGCCTGATGCATCACCCCACAAGCCCGAAAAAACAGGGGGTATA
>JAFLJP010000040.1 GCA_022712945.1 Gammaproteobacteria bacterium
TAGTTAACGCCATTTCGCCCTCCAAATGATTGCATAGTTTAACTTGGCCAGTAATGCCCGGGGGCTGAAATGATTGCAAAAAAGCCCCTGAGTAATGAGCTGATGAAGGAATTATGATTGCATAGTTTAACCTGGTCAGCAATGCCCGGGGGCTGAAATGATTGCAAAAATAGCGATCGCATAATGCATTTTATGTATAACCGGCTCGCTGTGTTGCCTTCGGCCCATTCTCCCAGCCACACCGCTGAACATAAAATTGTTTAATTATGCGAACTATTCGAGTTTAGTTATCTACCTGGTCAATTTCACTCTCTCAAATCAAACGCGTTCAGCAAGCAAGTAGATACAGCCAGGCACAAAAAAGCCCCGTGCTAACGAGGTCTATTTAATCAGTGAGGCTTTAAGAGCGTTCGGCGTGACTACGTCACAAAAAAACAAAACAGAATTTAATACTCAACTGAAAAGTTGCCCAAATTGGCAGTGCGTGGAAAGTGCTGAATCGGATACGTGTGAGATGGAGGCGAGGGAGTAGAAGCTGGCTTCGCTGGCGCCCTCTCCTCCCTCGCCTCCATCTTACGAGTGCCAATATCGCCCCAATCCCGGTAATAACCATTACTAACGATTTCCCGGCACATGTGGAGGTTGACAGGCAGCGGAGTGGCTTGCTCTGTGTAGCACAAACACCGGTCATTAGACTCAATCATTAGAATGGCTTGATCAACCTCCTTGCCATCACGATTTTTGTATTGATCTGGTAAGACCTTTCTGACTTCACCAGTGATAGTAAGCATTACGCAGCTTTCCTTGGTTCTAATATCTGGCAGTGCTCTTGAAACTGATCTTTACTCAGCGTTATCAAGTCACCATCGATAGTCAGATTTAAGCAGATACCTTGAGGCTCAAGAAGGATCATATCGATAACACCCATGTGATCGAGATCAAGAACAGGAATGTCGAATTCCTCATCTGGAACATCCCTAACCATCGATTTGACCACTAAAACACGAACACCAAGCAATTCAATTGCTTCTTCTTTTGAATAACCCATAGTAAACACTCCATATTTTTAACGTTACACTGTTTCGAATTAAATCAAGAAACCAGACTTAAATGATTAGCCTTAGGCATTTGATACCAAGGTGGTGGCAACATTGTGCTCACCAAGATTTCACGCTGTCGTTTGATTTGAGGTGCTAGTCTTGTCACATCATGGGGAACTGAAATATCAATTCCTATTTGAAGAAGGCGCTTCCTATGGACATAAAAAGCTGATTTTTTTTGCATGGAATAACCATTTTGCCAAGACATACAATACGATTGAGTTGTATTTGCTGCATGTCTAGATTTACAAATACCTAATTCCAGTAACTGGTCTGAGACGCTCTCATGGTCTGATGTATTCATTTCAATTCTCTCTATCATTTGGTCAATTTCGTTGAGATACGGTTCAAAGTCGGTTTCATTTACCATTCCGTAAAAACATAAATTCTTGTTTGCTAAAAAGTCTCGTTTGAACTCTTTTTCATCACGTAGTACGCCGTATTGATCACAGTAGTTAATTAATTTAATTAAATGCGCCCTCTCCTTTTCTGTCAGATTGTTACCTCGCTTATTTAATGTGAGCCCTAAGTCATGAGCCTTGTTGTAGAGCTTCTGATACCAGAGTGAACTTACCTTCTTACCACCTTGGTTATCTTGGCTACCATTTGTCCAATCCAACGTTTGGCCATTTGGATACAGATGAGGCATAAAGCCTTTACCAATCGTTTGAGATGACAATGCCCTCAAGAATGCTTGAACGTTATCTTTGCCTACCAATAGATTTCGAGTGAAGTCGATACGCTGAAAAATAGCACCATTAGAAAGTTTTCGAGCCTTAGAACCATCCTTACCCTGTCGATACCATGTTTTGGTGCATTTAGTGAAAGGCGGCAAATCATAGCTAGACAAAATACCGTTATAAACTGAAATGCATTCATCAAAGGTTTCAAAGCCAAATAAGTTATCAGGACGACCATAGCGGGATGCATTGCCATCAATCGTCACCCTGAAACCATCACACTTAACTTCAACAGATGAGGAATATGAACCTACATGGCGCTTTTTAGTGTGCGAAACGGAGACCTCACCGGTTGCGGGACGTTCACGAGTGACATGCTCTTCACAGACAATGGGAAGACCACCTTCATGATGAACTTGAAGGACGCCCATCCAATCAAGAAAACGCATGAAATAACCCTAGTGATGAATGGGTTAATAGGGTGTAAATTCCGGAAGTCCGGACTAAGTTGGGGTGTAACAGGAACCCCAACTCTAAAAGCCCTACATCTTGATGGGTTTCTACCATAAAAAAGATACTCCCTGAAAACCTGTCAATAGCTCAATAGTATGTTTTTATAACATACAATCGAACCAGTCAAGAACAATAGAGCCAGTCAAGGGGTGTAAAGTGAGACAATCGTATGAAAAAGAGATTGATAAAGTGTCTATAGGATCAAATATAAAGGCCATAAGAGGCAAAAATAAGCTCTCTCAAGAAAGATTGGCAGAAATGGCAGGCGTCACCTTAGGTTATATATCGAAACTAGAAAGGGACAAGGCTGACCCATCCGCAAAGATATTAAAGAAAATAGCTATAGCCTTAAATTCGAGCTGTGACAGGCTTGTATTTGAAGAAGGTGAAAGAGACCCTAATGATGATGTTGCTCTACTGTTTGAAGCCGTTACAAGGCTTCCTGAGCAGAAAAAGGAACTAGTTCGTGAGTTCTTAGAAGCAATCGTAATGAAATCAGATGCTGAAAACTGGATAAAAAAATAAGGATAAGAAATGAAGACGCCAACAGAAAAAAATAAAGCTTTTCAAATATCAATAGACTCCCTTACAGGTGAGGCAACCCATCGAGAGTTAATACAGCAAAAACTAGAAGATCTAGTTGATATTGATAACAGTGTAATTCTAATCTGGGAGTCCTCTCAGCTAAAAGAAGGTGGGCCAAGTGAGGAAAGCTTTCAATACCTAGGGTCTGGATATGAGGTGATTTATGGGGATTTCAAAGAGAAATACATCACCGACTACATCGAAGGGTCAAAGGAAGAAGACCGAATAGAAAATGAGGCTCGAATTAAAAACGGTGAAGAACCCTGCCGAGATATCCAAAATGATGAATTGCGTGAATACGCAGTTGAGGAATATGAAAACCTTCAATTTTTCAAATATAAAGGAACAGTAGATAACACTGAGATTGAAGCGATAACCGCAAAAACAGACGTAATGTGGTCACCCGATTATATTATTGAAAAAGGCAATGCGTACTACTCTCGAGGCGGAATAGCCAAAGATGATGAGGGGCGAATTGTAGGCATATTACTGTGATTCAGGAAAGAAAAAAGCATAGAAAAGAACTAAGACTCTCACGAATGGGAGTAAAGTGCAGTACTACTAGACTCTGCACTTCAAGATCAAAAGCCGAAACCACCATCTGAAAGTGAATACCACAGTAAAATACTCAGTATGGGATACCATACCAAAGTACGGGTGTAACAGAG
>JAFLJP010000007.1 GCA_022712945.1 Gammaproteobacteria bacterium
GTGGGGGTTGGCATGCGCTCGCATGCCGGCATCGCGGGGAAGATGTTTGAACTCTTGGCCAAGGAGGGGATCAATATTCGCATGATCTCCACATCCGAAATCAAGGTATCAGTCGTCGTTGACGAAAAGTACCTCGAACTGGGTGTACGGGCCTTGCATAGTGGTTTTGCGCTTGAGCAGGCCATTGAAGTAATGGATTGATGCTGTGGTGTGTGTCACGCCGTGGTTGTGTTATAGCTGTGCTTTAGTTGCGAAGAGCAGCGAATGCGAAGAGCAGCGAAGAAAAATTGGCAATTAATTGAAGTTCCGGCCATTTGGGCCGATAGCTCCGACGACGCGCACCCAGTCAGGTTGCGATCGGGAGATTTAAAAACAAGGAGACATATCAATGTTAATTCTGACGCGGCGTGTTGGCGAGTCTTTGATCATTGGTGATGACATCACCATTACCGTCCTTGGTGTGAAGGGCAATCAGGTGCGAATTGGTGTTAATGCACCAAAGGAGATTTCTGTGCATCGTGAAGAGATCTATGAGCGGATCCAGCGCGAAAAAGACCAGGAAGGCTCGCCACTCTGAGGTTGGTTTTTCACTGAGCAGGTGTTGACGCAAGGCCGGCACCTGCCATTGATTCATTCAAAAAATGTTGTGACCGGGTAAATTTTACCTTCATCGCCGGGAATTCGTATTTTCTGCCCATTTCTTGCCGGAAATGGGTTTCCTAATCCGCGTATTTTTGGGAGAATAGCCGCCCTGCCGGGTTGACCGGCGGTGGGTGTCAACTATCTGGAGAGCTGGCCGAGTGGCTGAAGGCGCGCCCCTGCTAAGGGCGTATGGGTTAACGCCCATCGAGGGTTCGAATCCCTCGCTCTCCGCCATTATTTATTGATATTGTTGAAAAAAGTCTCATCAAATAGGCACGATAACAGGTTGACATGAACGACTGAAGTCAGCATAATTCGCACCTCAGAAAACAACGCGCTCGTAGCTCAGCTGGATAGAGTACCTGGCTACGAACCAGGGGGTCGCAGGTTCGAATCCTGCCGAGCGCACCATACAAAACAAAGACTTAGCTAATTTATTGGCTAGGTCTTTTTTGTTTTATGGGGATTGTTGAGTTTTACCCCCACTATGGGTGTAGCGCGACCCATTGGTTTGCAAGCTATTCGCCCATCGCAAGAGAATCAGGCATTTGAGGTGTTGGCAAAGAAGCTCTATAGCAAAAATGGTCGGGAAGGTGCAGGAAGTGGTTACGAGGGGTATGGGTTGAAATGTTTCCCCTAGAGGTTAAATTCTAAGGCTCTAAAAAAGCGAAAGGCCCCGGTGATCCCACCAGAGCCTAGACGTCGATCGGGTACTCCCAATCCACTTGCTGGTAAGCATAGCGGGCAAAAGCATTATCGACAATGCTTCTATTCGGCGGGAAGTGCTTTTTCGGTATTCAGGAATTGAGGTTGGGGTCTTATCGAAGGGGTTTACACCTGTTTTCTACAGACATAAAAACCCGCACGATTTGAGCGTGATAACCAAAGTTAATCTAGGCTTGGCGGGTGTGTTATTGGCAGCGGTAGTTAAAATGGCGGGTTTCATCAATATATGAATCCGCGAATAAAATAACCGCCATCCGTTAAGCGCCCACTTGCAGCCTTTCCACCCCGTTTAAATCAATACGCTTTTTTGCATGCCATAGGTTGTAGGTATCTTGCATGGCTAACCAGCTTTCTGGGGTACGCCCGAGTGCTTTGGCAAGCCTTAGCGCCATTTCGGGGGAGATGCTGTTCTCTCCTTTGAGAAGGCGGCTAAAGGTTGAGGGTGAGACCTTGAGTTTGTCTGCGGCTTGGCGTGCGCTGATATTAAAAGGGGTTAGGTACACCTCTTTGATGAATTTGCCGGGATGGGGTGGGTTGTACATAGTCATTAGTGATAATCCTCGTAATTCACAATATGGGCATTGCCATTTTCACATTCAAAGGTGATGCGCCAATTGCCGTTGACGGTGACTGACCATAGATTCTTGAGCTTGCCCTTGAGCGGGTGGAGTTTAAAGCCCGGTAAATCCATGTCTTCTATTTCGTGGGATGAGTCCAGCGCGGCTAATATCATTCTAAGCTTTTGTTTATGTTTGCTTTGAATGCCCACTGTGGTTCCAGACTCATAAAACCGTTGAAGCCCTTTGTGCTTGAATGATTTAATCATGATCTAAGTGTAGCCTACTGCGCATCGCGCATCAATGTTTGTGTGGTTTATCCCATTAGGGGGGTATTTGGTTTGTTTGGTGAGTCGAATAAGTGCGTTAATAGGCTCATACCTACGCTGGTCGCCATGGAAAGATAATTGGACTCCCCTCACCCTAATGCGACACTGTTTGTCCTTAAAGCAGATAAAAACTGGGAGCCCAAGAGATGAAGAAAACGATTGTAGGTGTAGACTTGGCTAAAAAAGTCATCCAGGTATGCGTAGTTCAGGCTAACGAGGTAATCAGTAATGATGAGATGTCACCCGAGCAATTCACATCCTGGTTAGCCATGGCTAAGCCTGCGATGATTGTGTTCGAATCATGTGCGACTTCCAATTACTGGAAGCAAGTGGCAAATGCGTATTCCGGCGAAGATGAACACCTATTCCGGACGAACGTGAACACCTGATTTCTCAACGCATCACGTAGGCTGCTTTTTAACCCAAGTGTTCATCTTCAGTCAACTGCCCCATTATTTTTCTCATCGATTCCCCCT
>JAFLJP010000145.1 GCA_022712945.1 Gammaproteobacteria bacterium
CACTAGAATTCCGCGACTCAGATAAGTGGGCTACGCTCACTTGTCGACTTATTTTGTAGGGTTGGAGCAAAAATATGGCAACAATTAATCAGTTGGTGCGTAAGCCTCGTAAGCGCCAAGTTGAAAAAAGTAACGTTCCTGCGTTGGACGCATGTCCGCAGAAGCGTGGTGTGTGTACCCGTGTGTACACCACAACACCTAAAAAACCGAACTCTGCACTGCGTAAAGTGGCACGTGTTCGTCTGACTAACGGTATGGAAGTGACTTCGTATATCGGTGGTGAGGGTCACAACCTTCAGGAGCACAGTGTTATCCTGATTCGTGGTGGTCGTGTAAAGGATCTGCCAGGTGTGCGTTATCACACTGTTCGTGGCACCTTGGATTGTGCGGGTGTCACCACTCGTCGCCAAGGGCGTTCCAAGTACGGCGCGAAGCGTCCTAAGTAATCGTTTCAGGAATTAGTAATGGCTAGAAGAAAAGCGGCAGCTAAACGCGGAGTTTTACCCGATCCCAAGTTTGGGAGTGAAACGTTAACTCGTCTCATTAATGTTTTGATGGTTGATGGTAAAAAGTCAGTTGCAGAAAAAATTGTTTATAGTGCACTTGAGCGCGTGACTGAAAAGTCAGGTGGCGAACCATTAGAGTCGCTGGATAAGGCGCTTGAGGCGGTTCGTCCGTCAGTGGAAGTTAAATCTCGCCGTGTGGGTGGTGCAACTTATCAAGTGCCCGTGGAAGTTCGTGTCGATCGTCGTACCGCGCTTGCGATGCGTTGGTTGGTTGATGCCGCTCGTAAGCGTAGTGAGAAAGGAATGGGTCTTCGTCTTGCTGGTGAGATTTCCGATGCCCTTGAGGGGCGTGGTTCTGCTGTTAAGAAGCGTGAAGACACGCACCGCATGGCGGATGCAAATAAGGCATTCGCACATTACCGCTGGTAAGTGTTTTCTGTTAGAGCGGTACTGAAGTGATGCGTGAAACCAAGATTTCTCGGTACCGTAATATTGGCATCATGGCACATATTGATGCGGGGAAAACCACCACCACGGAGCGCATCCTCTTCTATACCGGTCAGTCGCACAAGATTGGTGAGGTTCATGACGGTGCAGCTGTCATGGATTGGATGGAGCAAGAGCAGGAGCGTGGAATAACGATTACCTCGGCAGCCACCACGTGTTTCTGGCGAGGGATGAATCAGCAGTTTGACGAGCATCGAATTAATATTATCGATACGCCGGGCCATGTTGATTTTACTATTGAGGTTGAGCGCTCTTTGCGGGTGCTTGATGGTGCTTGTGCTGTTTTTTGTGCGGTTGGTGGCGTAGAACCGCAATCTGAAACAGTGTGGCGTCAAGCTGATAAATATTCAGTTCCACGTATCGCCTTTATCAATAAGATGGATCGCTCTGGTGCTGATTATCTCGGTGTCGTGGCGCAAATGAGGCAAAGGCTGGGTGCAAGCCCTGTTCTTACGCAGCTGCCGATAGGTGCAGAAGATTCTTTCGAGGGTGTGGTAGATCTCATTCATATGAAGGCGATCTATTGGCTTGAGTCTGATATGGGCTTGAGCTACGAGCTGAGAGAGATTCCATCAGCGATGCTTTTTCAGTGTGAGGAGTGTCGAGAGCTGCTTGTTGAGTCTTCAGCTGAGTCATCTGAAGAGTTGATGGATCGCTATTTGGAAGAAGGGTCGTTGTCTGATCTAGATATTAAGAAGGGGTTGCGTGCGGCAACTCTGGCAGGGGATATTGTGCCCGTTCTCTGTGGTTCTGCATTTAAGAATAAAGGTGTTCAGTCACTTTTGGATGCGGTAGTTGATTATTTGCCATCCCCCCTTGATGTGCCTGCCATTGTGGGGCTAAGTGGTGATGGAGAAAAAAGTGTGGAACGTCATCCTGATGATGATGAGCCATTTTCTGCGTTGGCGTTTAAGATTGCCACAGACCCTTTTGTTGGAACGCTGACCTTTTTTCGCGTTTACAGCGGTGTTTTGAAGTCGGGTGATGTTGCGTTTAACCCTATTAAGGGCAAGCGCGAGCGTGTGGGACGTATTTTACAGATGCATGCTAATAGTCGCGAAGATATTAATATGGTTCGTGCGGGTGATATTGCTGCGGCCGTTGGGCTCAAGCATACGGTAACGGGCGAAACGCTTTGTGATCAAAATGACCAAGTTATCTTGGAGGAAATAGAGTTCCCTGAGCCCGTCATTTCGGTTGCCATTGAGCCTAAAACGCTGGCTGATCAGGATAAAATGGGTGTCGCGCTGGGTAAGTTGGTGCAGGAAGACCCCTCTTTTCATGTGAGTGTTGACCCTGATTCAGGGCAGACGATTATATCGGGCATGGGTGAGCTTCATCTTGAAATAATTGTTGATCGTATGCGTCGTGAATTTGGTGTTGAAGTGAATGTTGGTGCGCCGAGAGTCTCTTACCGTGAAACGATATCTTCGGGCGTTGAGATTGAAGGCAAGTTTATCCGCGATGTGGGCTCTCGCAACCAGTATGGACATGTTTGGTTACGCCTGGAGCCGCTAGCGCCCGGTTCGGGTTATGAATTTGTGAGTGAAATTGTCGAGGGCGCTATCCCTGTCGAGTATATTCCAGCCGTAGATGCGGGTGTGAAAGAGCAGATGGAATCGGGTGTTTTGGCCGGGTATCCCATGGTCGATGTTAGAGTTACCCTGTTTGATGGCTCTTACCACGATGTTGACTCTAATGAAATGGCATTCAGGGTTGCAGGCTCTATCGGTTTTCGTGACGGAGCCTTGAAAGCATCTCCTGTTCTCCTTGAGCCGGTAATGAAGGTTGAGGTGGTGACACCTGAGGCGAGTATGGGGGATGTGATGGGTGACCTAAATCGGCGTCGCGGCATTGTCCAAGGGATGGATGATGTCTCGGTGGGGAAAGTTATTCGTGCAGAGGTACCGCTGGGAGCGATGTTTGGGTATGCCACTGATCTTCGCTCTGCAACGCAGGGGCGCGCCAGTTATTCAATGGAGTTTGAGAAATACGCAGAGGTGCCTTCCAGTGTCTCTAGTAAAATAGTGAATAAAGTTTTTTAAAAATAGTTGGTTTATCAAGAGGAACTCTCGTGTCTAAAGAAAAATTTGAACGCACCAAGCCACATGTTAATGTCGGTACGATTGGCCATGTTGACCACGGTAAAACGACGCTGACTGCGGCAATCACTAAGTGCATGGCTGAAAAGCATGGCGGTGAGTTTAAAGCTTACGACCAGATTGATGGCGCACCAGAAGAGCGTGCACGTGGTATTACCATCGCCACCGCACACGTTGAGTATGAGTCAGAGATTCGCCATTATGCACACGTT
>JAFLJP010000025.1 GCA_022712945.1 Gammaproteobacteria bacterium
GCCTTCATTGGCATTGAGGTAGAGCACCAGTCCTGTTTCGCTGCCACTCAGTTCGCTCTCTTTGGCCGCTTGAATCTCGCTCTCGGTACGGGCAACATGCCACACCCGGACTTCATCAATGATGCCTTCAAAATAGCCATGGCTTGAATGCCCTTCCGGCGCGCTACCTATTCGCAAATCAGCGATACTGGACGTTGCAGGTGTTGTACGTACAACGCCACTCGCCTGCTCAATACCATCGACATAGAGGCGCATTTCACCCGTTGCTCGATCAATCACTCCAGCCACATGATGCCATC
Organism: Gammaproteobacteria bacterium; assembly: GCA_022712945.1. Classification (GTDB taxonomy): domain Bacteria; phylum Pseudomonadota; class Gammaproteobacteria; order RBG-16-57-12; family RBG-16-57-12; genus JAFLJP01. Next base: position 300 of record JAFLJP010000025.1, read on the forward strand.
CACGAAGATTAACCAGCCCGGTAGTGGTCGTTACGCCCTGATTGCTGCCATCCCCGGTTGAGAGATGAACCGAGCCATTGGCGTTCAACCATAGAGAATAGGTGCGATCATGGCTATTCCCATCCCCTTTATAGAATAGCGGTGCCCAGGTATTGCTAAACCGATCCACCTTGACCCAGGCTTCTAAGGTTAACGAGTCCGTGAGATCAACAGAGGGGCTGGCAGCCACCTCAGCATGGTGCACATCGGATAGCACCACACCATTGTTAAGGTAGCCAGCATCCCAGCTCACCTCGGTACCGTGAGATTGACCCAGTACCAGTGAACTGGATTCATCCGTCACTTTTTGTACTTTGAAACGATAGTCTCGGATACCGGTATCGCCTGGGCGCCCCTCTATCAATAGTGTGTAAGCCCCTGTCAAGCCAAGGGCCTTCATATCGATGTCGCCATTGCTCATATAGCTGGCATCAAAAACCGTCCGTCCATAGGGATCCAATAAACGCCAAACAGTATGGTACGAGCTGACCTGACGATCGAAGTAATATTGGTCGCCAGCTACTACATCAAAACTATAAATATGCGTTTCATTAGCAGGGTTTAATTGCCCTGCAACCACATCCTCTGTCGATATCACCGTAGCTTTCGTTACGTCAATAAGACGGAAAATGTACTCACCTATGGTACTACCAGACCCGTCCACCATAAGGGTATAGTCCCCAACAGCTAGATTGAGTAATGCTTGCCCCCACTCTGTAGCACTGAAACTACGAGAGGAAATTTCAACTCCCTGGGGGCCAGTTAAAGTCCAACTATAACTATTGCTATTAGTCAGAGAATCAAAATAGAGCTGTTTGGCTTCAGATAAGGTGAATTGATAAAAGTCACGCTGCCCCGTATGGGCTATATCACCGCTGATAACCGTATCCAAACTAAGGGAAGACGCATCATCACTAACTTTCTGTACATTGAAACTGTAATCCATTGCTCCGGTGTTACTCGAATAGCCCTCAATTAACAGGGTATAAGTACCTGTTACATTAAGCGTGGTGACATCAATATCACCACTATTCATATACACGGCACCAAACTCTTCTCGCCCATAAGGGTCCAGAAGACGCCAATGGGTATGATAAGAGCTCACCTGACGATCAAAATAATATTGCTCGCCAGCCGTCACTGTGAATTGATAGATATCGGTTTCATTACCGACCTCCAGCACTCCGGTTACTAACTCACCTGGAATCAAAGGTGTTGCTTGGCTTAAATCAATAAAACCAAAGGAATAGGCTCCTACCGTGGCACCATTACCATCTATCATAAGGAGATAGTCCCCAACAGACAGATCAAGCAGATCACGCCCCCAATCTTGACCATGAAGGTTCTGCGGTGAGACTTCCTCACCTCTTGGGCCCGTCAAGCTCCAGAGAAAACCACCATTATTTATCTGGGAGTCAAAGTAAAACTGTTTAGCTTCTGCCAAGCTAAAGGTATAAAAATCCCGCTGCCCCGGATGGGCTAACTCACCATTAACCACCTCCCCTACATTTAAGGTCGCGGTATCATCGCTGATCTTTTGTACATTAAAGCTATAATCGCGGGTACCCGTATTGGCAACATGGCCCTCGATCATCAAGGTATAGTTGCCGGTAACATTGAGTGTTTTTACATCAATATCACCATGAACCAGATAGTTGGCGCCAAACACCGTGCGTCCATGGGGATCCACTAACCGCCACGAAGCAGACCACTGCTGACCACTCAACAGATCAAAATAGAAGCGCTCCCCTGCTGTTGCAGAAAAGCGGTACAAGTCTGTTTCACTTGAAGGATTAAGCTGCCCAACAACGGCCGTACCCAATATAATTTCAGTTGCCTGATTCAGGTCAAGAAGTTGGAAACTGTAACTGACATTAGCCGTCGTACCTGAAACAGTGAGCGCATAATCTCCAGCTACCAAATCCATTAACGACAAACCATTAACAGCATCACTTTGATCAAAACGTCGGGCGCTGACCTCCTCGCCTCGTGGTCCCACTAAAGACCAGTTGAGGGAGCTGTTATTGGTCATTGAGTCGAAGTAGAGGGATGTATTTTCGGCCAAAGTAAAACTGTAGTGGTCCAGTTCGCCACTGACACTGACACTATCCGCAACATGACTACCAAGGGCTATCGGTGTGCCACTGGGAAGCACCCACGGCTGGTTGCCCCGATACTCCACATTGAAGCTGTAATCCCTAGTCCCGGTATCCGTTGAATACCCTTCAATCAATAGCGTATAGGTACCTGTCAGTGTGGCGGTCGTGACATCGATGTCACCAGAACTCATATAACGTGGGCCAAATACGGTGCGTCCATCGGGGTCAATAAGACGCCAGTGAGTATTATAAGAGCTCACTTGATGGTCAAAATAGAATTGATCCCCCGCAAGGGCATCAAATTGGTAGATATCGGTCTCACTGG
>JAFLJP010000050.1 GCA_022712945.1 Gammaproteobacteria bacterium
TGATTCCGGGGTGGTGAACACCTATTCCGGAAAAAGGGGAAAAGTGTTCACGTTGAAACCAGAATGAGCGTTCACGTTCCGCCGGAATAGGTGTTCACGTTGAACCAGAATGGGTGTTCATGATGGGCCGGAATATGCAGGTAGTTGTGACTATCTGATTGGTACAAAAGATGTTTGCCATGCCTTTTCCAGTCCCACCACCGGCACCCATGTTGTTACCCGGGAAGATAACCAGGAGTTTTATTCCAGCCTCTCTTTGAAAGTACTGGAAGAGAACACCCCGCTAACACGTTGCCACCGACAACACTTAATTAATCCAGAAGCGATAAAATACATCGAGAAAATGGAGAATGGTTTGGGGCAGATTCACACCTACGGTGGAGAGACCATTCCGGTTAGCCGGAACTATATGAAGGAGTTTGGGGCGATTAGCTAGAGACTTTTGCACGAAAACTATTTTTCGTGCAAAGGTCTCAGTTAACCACTATTCGCCAATCGTTCTAATAACGCCTCAACTCTATTGATACTCTTAATGTTTATAAAGTTATGTTTGGGCTTTTGTTTGCCCTCAAGGCTAGCAAAGACTATATCTCCTCTGGCCCCCGATTTCTGTTTTGCCTCAAAATTTATTAGCTGATCAGGGTAATAGGAAATTATTTGAGTGTAACTCCACACAATAGCTCTAAAATTAGTGATCATATAAATAGCCTTTTTACGTCTAAAAAAAGACGATATAAGGCTCCACATGATCACTAATAACACAATTCCGATAAAAAAATTGCTGAAAACAATAGCGTACATGACAATAAATGATACAAAAAAAAGCAGTACGATAATTAATCCTGTGCTTCTCTTTGAAGGTGGTTGTTCAGCCCATACGACAACCTCATTTTCATTCAGCTTATGTTTTATCCAATGTTGAAATTCTTCTGGTAGCTTAAGCATAGTATTTTCTTTGTTTTGACAAATTGTTCTCTGCCATCATCCTGCCCACAAAAACAGTAAAGATGATTGGCAGACTCTTTTTTTGATATCTTTTGCCGCAACTTCATTATTATCGGGAACATCAATACGCACGACATCAGGCATGTTTCCCTTATCCCACTCAAGTTGATCTGCAAGCTGGCAAATGAGCTCTTCCCCCTCGCCGTTGATGAGAATAATAGTTTCTATTTTTCTCTTTTCTTCAAATAAACAAATGGCTTCTTCAACGGTAAGGCAATGAGATGCCATTAATGCATTTTCTGGGTCTTCATTAAAATATCGAGCCAGATTTTTATTGTTGGTGATTATCACTCGGCATGGGTATATGTCAGGCATAACTCCCTCCTTTTCTATTCAACAGCCACTGGTTTAGTGTCATAAATCCATAGATTAGTAATTGTGATTCTTCTTCATTAGAGACGCTGACCTGCTCAAGTATTTTGTCACTAAAGAGCCCTGTCGTTTTTAAATTACTCACGTCGGTATAAGCCGTCGGCATATTTTCTACAAAGCTTTTAAGCGGAATAATGGTGCCTGATTTTTTTCGTTTTATTATGCTGTCAGGTATTTTGTTTCGATATAACGTGCTCAGCACTAATTTCCCATCTGGGTAGGCATACCTTTCACTGTCCGCGAGCTGGAATGCTGATTGATACACGCTTAAATGGGTCAATGGATGGTATGTTGATATTCCATATCGCTTTTCGGGATAATAGGATTGCGGAAAAATCATTCCACCCTGTTTTTCAATCGTATTAAGATAAAATAACTTTCGAAGAAGTCCGCCAGGATAGCGTTCGATTTTTTTCATTAAATATTCAACAACATAATCTGACAAATCTTTACCATGAATAAATATTTCATTTAGCCTGTTGAAAAAACGGCAATGCGCTTGAGCATAGATCCATCCCAGTGATAATTTGGGGTGCTGGGCATGAGCAAATAATACGCTGGTATTTTTCACGCCACCAAAAATCGGGTCCCCACCTTCGCCAGTGATTGCTATATTGCGTGTTTCGCGTGCCAATGCATATTTGGCAATAACACAGGTATCAATAACTGGGCTGATATGGCCTTCAGTGAATTGTTTGTGCAATTTTAAAAAGCTATCAGATGAGAGTTGCGCATAACGCAATGGTGATTGGCAGTGTTGGGCCATTTCACGGGCATATTGAATTTCACCATCACCAAATTCTATTTTCGTTTTTTCGTCATAACCCAATGTCAATATTTCAGATCTATTTCCATCACGGCTAATAAAGCAATGAGCCATAACGGATGAGTCGATCCCCCCTGAGCACCATATGTCGAAATACGGGTGTCTATTTGTTAGTTTTGATACTTCTTCAGACAGGCATTTTCCTACATCATAAATAGAGTGATTCTCTATTTCTCTTATTGGTGTAAATAGACCTTCTTCGGTGATTTTTCCATTTTTGTAATGATAGAGCGTGACATTCTCACATGAGGTTATTTCGTCAAACAAAGCCATCCCTTGCGGTACATAACCAAGTGAAAAATACAGCGCCATAGACTCTTCAGATAAGGTGAGTTTGATCTTGTTATTTTCAACCCAGTCATCAATATGCAACATATCATCGGTTAAAAATAGTTTGCCGCCTACGTGCATGAATAACAAAGGATACTGACCAAGATAATCTCGGCCAAAGGTCACAAGACGGTTAATCACGTCTATTTCGATTGCGATACCTCGCTCTTGTTCCATCAAGCCACGTACCGAACTTAAATTTTCAATTCCAGGAGATAGATATAAAACATGTTGAGCGTGTGTTTTTTCAAAAAAACCATTCTGTCTTATTTTGAACGTGTCGAGTTCTATTTCTAACCACATAACTCTACACTCCCTCATCGTTGTTGATGGATGCATCATTTTTTTGTATCAGGAATGTAACAAATACTGAATTGGCATTAATAATATCGACCGAGTTAAACCCAGCCTCTGAGAGCATCTTCAGATACCAGCCCAAGGAGCGTGGCGTTAATACGCCTTTTAGCTGTTTTCGTTTTTTATTAATCTCTCTCTCCGTCATTCCATTATTGCGCTTAAATTCATCATAAAGTGAATGAGCAAGAGAAGATGAGGTTACCTTTTCAGTTAATATCAATATGCCATCTTTACTTAATGCTGATTTTATCGTCCGTAAATATTCATCTCTCTGTTCAATAAAGTGCAATACCCAATTTGCGATAATGACATCAAAGGGGCCACTATCCACTGGGAATTTTTCTGAATACAGTAAAGTTGCTTTGTTAAACGATCGGTCAAGCATCGCCTTGGAGTTATCTACGCCATAGAGATTGCGGTAGCCTTCATCATGCAATCGTTTCAATGTTTCTCCTATTGCACTGCCTACATCAATAATTTTAGGGGTATGAAATCCGCACTTATTGATGACGTGTACGGTTTTATCAATGACGCGTTGATAATCTGGAATCTCTCGCTCGGCGATTTCTAAAAACTGCTTCGCAATATCTTCATCGAATCGCCATGAATCAACCTCATCAACCGGTTGTTGAGATATTTTATGACGTTCACGAGTGCGCATTTTGCTGGCATAGTGATGTTCCCACGAACGCCTGAATCCTTTTCTCTGCGGAAGATTATCTTCCAGTGATTTCATTTTTATTGAGTTGTTTTTCATATAACAAACAGCCAGACGTAAGGGGATTTTTGAATCAAAATATTCTTCATCCCGGTAATTCAACATGCTTTCATTTTTTGGGAAATCTAATTTTTGTTTGTCCTTTTCAAATCCATGTAAACCAAACATAAGATCCAGTGCCCTAAGAGATGAGGTAGCACTAATGCCTAGCAACGATTCATTTTCCCCGGCCAGATTCACTTCCTGTTCATAGATATATTCTGTAATTGCCGCATGAGGCGGCAGCTTTCCTGTGCGTATACTGGGTGGGTAATTTGTCTCGATGACAACGGCTTCTTTAGCGACGTAACACATTTTTTCAATCATCGTTTTAGGGTCAATAAACAGGTAAAGGACGCCCGCCATTAATATTATGTCGTAAGACTCCTTATTTGATTTCTCAAGAAAATGCCGAATATCTTGTTGAACAACGTGGGCACGACCTGCCCAGGGTTTTAGTAGTTTTTGCGATTGTGTTGCATAAACCTCCTGTAACTCCACTCCAGTATAAGACGACGCACCATGATGTAAGGCCCATTGGCCCGCGGCTCCTAAACAGGAACCAAGATCTAAAATACTTTTATCCTTGATGAACTCTGGTGGAAGAAGAACATTCAATTTGCCCTCCAACATCTCCCTTGTTACCGGGTTAAAGTGTCGATTTTTTCTATTATCGTTTAGATAAAATTCCGGACATGCATCGAAAACACTTTTGCCGGTATTCTTATGCTTTGTGAAGTTATTCATCGTGACACCTTTATAGAGTCGGCTCTGGTCGCTATTAAAAACATCTCAATCTGTTAAATAAGTTCCGTTAAACATGGGGTGATTGTGTTCAATCATCCCAACAGAACTGAACACATGAAGAGGTAAAACAATTAAATGTTCATCATCCGTTTCAAAGTGATGTGGACACATCTTATGAAGGATGATTGATTTTCCAGGGGTTAGTTTTTCAGTGATGCAGTGCCCTGGCATTCCTACAACGCAACGACCGGTTCCAGAAAGTATATAAACGACTCTAGCCGTTGAATGAATATGATGTGATTGCTCTGAAGAATAAGGCGGGATATCCAATAATTGTAATGTTGGATCTCCCGGCCTTTCAGGTGGGAACACCTGCTTTGTTGAGCAACCATTAACATAAGGTAAGCTCGTTTTTCTTGTTATAGTCGATGATTTATCTTCAGACATGTAGCCACGAATTATTGTTGCGATATGGTGACTTGTTATGCAGGCAGCTCCAGATTTTATGTATGCTGTTCTTTCATCCTCTGACAAATAAAATATGGAGTCGCCTTTATCAACGGTGATACTGTGCTCGCCAATGAATGTCTTAAAAAAATATAAATCGTCTATCTTTGCTTCCGCAATTTTATTTAAGCCTGCATCAATATACTCAACGCCATAGAGACTCTTGATTGCATCTTCATCAAGAGCTTGTTTATCAACAACAGATGAAATGATGTCCATAGGTTTATTCTCCAACTGACCTGTCAATATAAAGTGGTTGATCTACTCGGTTATTCATAGGCTATAAAAATGAAACAATACCGGCAATCAGTACTTGGCTAAGAGGCTGTATAGCGATATGAACGGTAATTATTTTGAGATGAATGGTTTTGGAAAGCAGTTAGCTTTTAAGATTGATGCATTGCCCGGGTTGTATTGACCCGTCAACATAACGTGTTGATGTATCTAGTACACTGCCATGGGGACTGGCAGGCCAACTCTTCGGGCGGCTCTGTGGCATTCCGCCTCGGCGTTATAGCTCTTGCCAAGGGAACAACCATTGTCTGCGAGCTATGCTTTGATGCGAAACGCCACAGAATCGCTGACCCGTCAAAAAGAGGCTGACAGTGTACTCGCCGTTCAGGCAAAAAATCCAGCCGTTAACAGCCTATTAGAACCACTCGTACAACATTATGCGACAACGCTATTAGCATTCGGTAAATTTTAGTCTCAGCAATCACACACACTGAGAATCGACATGATCACAAGATTTAAAAACACCCTGACCAATCTGGGTCCTGGACTCCTCTACGCAGGTGCTGCTGTGGGTGTTTCACATCTGGTGATGTCGACCAAAGCCGGGGCAAGTTACGAGTTTCTGTTCCTGTTGTTGATCCCCTTAATCCACTTGATCAAGTATCCGTTCTATAAATTCGGCCCCCAATACACCGCACTGACCGGGCGTAATATTTTGCACGGTTATCATGCCTTGGGAAAATGGGCGCTGGGGACTTATATCGTGATGACCGTGCTCTCTATGTGTTTGATTCAAGCAGCGGTTACCATTGTGACCAGCTCTATTGCTATTCATTTTTTTGGTCTTAGCTTTCCTGCGGAGTACATGCCTCACATACCGGCGATTTTGGTGCTTATCGCGGCGACCACCATTTTGTACGTGGGCCAATACAGTTTGCTGGATAAAATGATGAAAGCGATCATCATTATTCTCACGCTCACCACCGTTACTGCATTAGTCATGGTGCTGTTCGCTAGCCAGGAGGACAGCGAATCCACCGCTTCACCGCTGTTTAGCCTCTACGAACATGCCGACATTATTTTTCTGGCTGCTTTTCTCGGCTGGATGCCTGCACCGATGGATGTCAGCGTTTGGCACTCAGTTTGGTCGGAGGAGAACAACCGTGAAAATGGTCAGCAACTCTCACTGCCAAAAGCGATGCTTGATTTCAGGGTTGGTTTTTTTGGTACTGGGCTATTGGCGATGGCCTTTTTGTCACTGGGTGCGATGGTGATGTTTGGCAGCGGCGAAGCGCCTTCAGAAAAAGGGGCGGTCTTCGCCGGTCAGCTGATCGATATGTACACCCATTCACTGGGCGATTGGGCTTATCCTCTCATCGGTATCGCGGCTCTGGCCACCATGTTTAGTACCACAATCACCTGCCTGGATGCTTATCCCAGAACATTGGAAGAGAGCTACTTCATCTGGAAGGGGCAGGGCGAGTACGCCTCTCGTCACGGTGCAACAAAAAAAGTATACCGAGTGATGTTGGCAGCGGCCGTTATCGGCACCATCGCCATTTTTCTCATCATCAAAAACGTTACCGGCGCAATGGGGTTGATCGTCACTATCGCCACCGTGGTTTCATTTATCTCTGCCCCTGTCATCGCCTACATCAACTACCAGGTCATGCAGGGGGAGACGATTAAAAAAGAGGATAGGCCCGACAGGTTGATGGCGCTTTGGAGTAAAGCAGGCATCACAATAATGGCTCTGTTTAGCCTCACTTATCTGTTGCTCATTGTTGTTAGATAGTAACTACTCACCCCATATATAAACGATAATCTTCTTGACACACTTTTAGCGGAAAAATACAGAAAAAGATGATACCGCTCTCAGTCAGTCGGGGAAACATGGCAAAGGTAAGCTTGAGAACCGGAAAATGGCCGGTAATACGCGTGTTCACGAAAGTGTCACCGTGACACCCGCCACATTTTGCACCGTCTGTGGTGAA
>JAFLJP010000059.1 GCA_022712945.1 Gammaproteobacteria bacterium
GGGGTCTTAGCCTATGTTAATGATTCTATTGGTTTGAAGTCGCAAGCTTATTTTACCAAAATGAATCAGGTACTTTCTTTTTTTGTCATCAAGCGCTAATAAACCCGCTGCTCTGTGGGATTTTGCAAGAGGCTCATCATAAAAAATTTTATTCATGCTGCATATCGCTTGGGGATGTAGAAGAAGTTAACGTACCGTTATTACGCCGAATTGTTGTTCACCCTATCTAGGCCGGTATTGGGCGCATAGTGGGCTACGCAACGAATACCGGCCTAGATAGGGTGGGCAAAAAGAGAAGTAAATTTATACTAGGCTGCGGGTGGTGACAATTCAGAAAGCTTCAATTCATCCAGTGAGGTCGGTTTGCCATTGACGTAGCCTTGAATGAAATCGAGGCCAATATCGCGCATTTCTTCAAGAATCTCTTCATTTTCAACATATTCCGCAATGGTTTTTAAACCAAAAATATGACCAATTTCATTGATTGATTTAACCATTGCCCTGTCGATAGGGTCATGCAAAACATCGCGTACAAACAGACCGTCAACCTTCAAAAAATCAACTTCAAGGTGTTTAAGGTAGGCGTATGATGACATGCCACTACCGAAGTCATCCAACGCAAACAGACAGCCGTGTCGACGCATTGCTGTGACGAAGGTACTTGCCTGGGTGAGGTTACTAATGGCGGCTGTTTCAGTGATTTCGAAACAGAGCTTGTTGGTTGGTATTTTGTACTCCGCTATCATCGCCTCTACATATTGGATAAATTGATCGTCGCAAAGTGAGAGCCCTGAAAGATTGATAGAGCACATTGAGAGCTTATTCAGCTCATCATCACAGTGTGAGCTGATCCATTCCAATACGTGTTTAACAACCCAGCGATCAATCTTGGCCGCAATATTATACCGTTCAGCAGCCGGCAGGAAGAAACCCGGTGCTACCCACCCTCCTTTGCCATCCTGCATTCGCAGAAGAACCTCAATATGCAGCCCCTCATCGATATCATTAAGTGGCTTTATCTCTTGGTAGTAGAGTGCAAACTGATCTTCTTCACAGGCTTGATTTATTTGTGAAATGACATGCATCTCCCCATAACGATGCATCAACTCTTCATCATTTGAGCGGTAAACATGAACCCGGTTACGCCCTTTCTCTTTCGCCATGTAGCATGCGCTATCGGCTCGAGCCAACGCATTGTTCAAGTCTCGGGCCTCTGCGGTTATGGGGGCAACACCAATACTGGCACCAATACTGAAAGTCTTACCTTCATAAATGAACCGATACTCTTGAATCGCTTCACAAATATCACTGGCAATACGGGATGCCTGATCAATATCACAATCTTCAAGCAGTAAAATAAATTCGTCACCACCAAAGCGGGCTAGTGTATCGCTGTGTTTTCGTATTTTATGCAGCATGATACCGGCGATGGAGCGTAGCAGCTGATCCCCTGCGATATGCCCACAGGTGTCATTGATCACCTTGAATTGATCAAGGTCAATGTAACAAAGCGAGTAGGCAACCTCTTTATGTTGCTCCTCTTCGAGAACTGATTTCAGTCGTTCTTCAAAGGCCGCTCGATTGGTAAGGCCGGTTAACGAGTCGTGGCTTGCTTGATATTCTAGTTTCTGTTCTAGCATGTACGGCTCTGTCACATCTCGGAATACCTTAACCGCACCCACCACCTTTCCAGGGCGGTTGCGAATCGGTGAGACAATGCAGTCCAAGCGTAAAATCAAGCCTTCATGATTACGATAGATTGCACCACGCAACCCTTTTACAACTTCGCCTTGGGTAATACAGTGTTCAACCGGATGGGGGGCCACTGGGGCATCTTCTTCGGTAAAGGGGGAGAGAACATCGGAGGTTAACTTGCCTTTGGCTTTTTCGATACTCCAGCCCGATAGACGTTCTGCCACGGGATTCATATAATCAACCCGCCCATCAATATCGGTGGTAATTACACCGTCAGCAATGGATTGAAGCGTGATTTCAGCTCGCTCTTTCTCTTGGTGCAGTGCATCTTGGCGCTGAGAAAACTCTTGATTACTGATAATGAAATCTTCGCGGTGCACGGCAATTTCACACACTTGGCGCAGTTGATCTGCCCGGAAGGGTTTTGAGACAAAATCAACCGCTCCATCCAAGATTAATGAACCCGCACGTTCAGGGGTTGCGTAGGCCGTCATCATCACAACAGACTGACTGGATGAGAGTGCCAGGATATCTTTCAAGACATCCTTTCCGGATTTTTCCGGCAGCATCACGTCAAGCAAAACCAGATCGTGTCGTCGCGCTTCCCATGCCGACAGGCCTGACTCACCATCTGTTGCCACTTCAATATCAAAACGATTACTGAGAATACGTTGAATCAGTTTGACGGTATCCGCATAATCTTCAATGACCAACAGGGTCGACTTTGGAGGGCCAATCTGCTCATCAGTAAGAATATTTTCAATGGCTTGAGGCAGTGACTCAAACTTACTGAACGGAATAAAGCTGTTCACTTGGCACTCTTTTGATGTCACCTCAGCAATACGTTCACTGTAGGTGCTAGAAACAATAATAATCGGAATATCTGCTTTCACACGCAGCGCACCTGAACGAATCAAACGCGTTAGACGCCAGCCATCCAGCTCACCTAAATCAATATCTGTTATCACCAGGTCGACGGATTGTTCACTCAGAATTTCAATTGCGGTGGTACCATTTGTCACTTCGGTGACATGCGTAAAACCGGCTGTCTCAAGAATGAAACAGATCTGCTTACGGTGATAATCATCGAGATTAAATACCAGTATATGTGAGTCAGTAATCATGCACTCTCCCAGTCAGACTCATCAAATGTACAGGGCCAATAAAAATCCTGCACAGCGTGCTCATCGGTTTCAGATAAATTCATCTGACTTTTATGTCAACACACATGCAGCCTGTTATCGGCCACTTACGATTTATTTTTACTATTGTGTAACGGAATTATCAAGGTAAATGTTGACCCCTGGTTTAACTTGCTTTCAAGGGTGATTTCACCACCCATTAATTTACTGAATGACTGGCTGATCGCTAACCCTAAACCCGTCCCCTGGTAACGGCGGGTATGACTTCCATCCACCTGTTTAAAGGCATCAAAAATCCCACTTTGGTTCTCTTTTGCGATACCAATACCGGTGTCTGAAACCGAAATGGTTAGCTTGTTATCATCAAATCTGGAGAGCAACATTACCTCCCCTTTTTCAGTAAACTTAAGTGCATTACTCAGTAAGTTCAGTAAAATTTGTCGAACTTTAACACGGTCAATTTCAATTTTTTCTGATGGAATGTCTAAATCAAGGCTAATTTCATTGCCATTAACTTCAGCTATTGATTTAACCGTATCGAGTACTTGATCAAATAAACTTTGAAGATCTTCAGGTTGTATACATAACTCCATTTTCCCTGATTCAGCCTTGGAAAAATCTAATAAGCTGTTGATCAATTCGAGCAGGTTTTCAGCATTAACCAAAATACTCTCAATATCCTGGTGAACATCATCCATTGTCTCTGGAATCGTTTCATTTATCAGGTCGCTAAAGCCAATAATGGCCTGAAGGGGGGTTCTGAGTTCGTGGGTAACATTGGCTAAAAACTCTGACTTGTTTTGGTTTGCATCGACTGCCATATCCCGAGCATCTACAAGTTCTCGAGTACGCTGTACCACTTCGCTTTCGAGGTGCTCATTATGATCACGCAACTGTTGATCACGCTCCGCAAGTACTTGCATCATCTTGTTGTATGAGCGTGCAATTTGTACCACTTCAATTGGACCATTCAGTTTGGCATATGGATGGCTTTCTGTTCCCTCTTTTTGCGCTTCGAGCATAACGGTTGAAAGGTCATAGAGTGGCTCAGTAAGGTGTTTGAAGCGTTGCCGTAAAATATAAACCAATATGAGTGAGAAAAGCAGTCCAATAATCAGGTTATTAACAACCGTGGCAATCTGGATACTGCGTAATTTGTCTTTACTTTTACACACCACAACATAACCAAGAAGCTCGATTTCACCTCGTTGTTGCAGAAGTAACACATCATCTTCAATCGCACCACCCTCTGCATAAACGGGAGCCATCAGCACCCATTGATCAACGTCATCAACAACAACAGCGTCCGCTGTGGGCCAGTCGTAAGAGTCGATTGAAAATACCGGCCCCCCTTCTGAAAGAAGCACATCACCTTCTTGGGATAAAATCATCACCTGTGTCACAGAAGGGAAAGAGAGGGTGACCCGCACCGCATCTTCTGCATTTTCCGCACTGCCGTACAGCAGTGCTAAAACAGATTGTTCCGCAAGCGACTGAGTGACCTGAAGGCCATCATCCACAAGAACATCGTAGAGGTTTTTTGAGGTCATCCATGCGGTAAAAAGAGATGCTGTAATAGACAACGCCAATACGCCAATCGTGACAACCGTTGTCAGGTGGGCGCGAAAGCTGGGGTGTGCTTGAGTACTAATTAATCCCATAATTATTTATTATCAAGAGTTATTGATCGGGATAGGTTAACTCAGAATCCACCCGTTGACTCTGGCTAACGCTGAAACCTAAGTGTGATGCCGTACGCTCATTGACTGATATTTTAAGGTTTTTGGATGGAAGCACCAGGGGCTGCGCACCCGGCTGACGTTGCCGCAAAACTAACTCACCAAGACTCTCTCCCGTGCCATAGTTATCAGGAAAAAGTGAAAACAACGCTCCACGGCGTGCGTGAGTCGGGTTGTTAGAAAAAACCACAACATGTGAATCCCATGCTTTCTCTAGAACAACCGGTAATACTGCCTTGTCGGGCACAATTTTATCAAGCAAGAGCCACACCGCATCACGTTCGTCTTTCACCTGTCCTAGCAACTGGCGAAAATTATGTGACCCCTCCCGGAGGTTATCTGCTTCAAAGGCATTTAGTTCAATGTCATATTTCCCGGCTATCTTTTTAGCCATCCGAACCAACCAGCCATTACTCGCCTCACTGTACACGGTATAAACACGTTCAACACTGGGCGCAAGGCGTTTTAGATGTGAGAAGAACTGTTCAGGGTCAGTAACTAAACTGATGCCACTATGACCATTCGGCTCAATCATCACCCCGCCATGAACAACGGGGTATACCTCAGCCAGCTTCTTGCCAATTAGGTAATTTTTTTCTCCAATGGCGATCACCGCGTCGATCCCATCGTCTTTGAGCTTATCTTTAATTGACTCAATATGTTCCTTGCCCGTCACTGGATAAATAACAACTTCAATTTCACGATTCAGCTTTATACCATCAACTATCTCATCAAAGATTTGGGTCAAAAAAGAGTTGACCACTGGCGGGTACAACACCGCAACCTTAACAGTCACCGCCGCCATGAGGAAGGAGGGCATAATCACGAGTACAATCGTGGCAAAAAGGATCGACAAGGCCAACAAGCGATTAAATCTCAAAAACTGCCTCCCTGATGACCATCGAACCATTTCTCCTAATTTATTTTTGATAGACCAAAACCGAAAAACCCCAGTTAAACCAAGAGTTAAAGATTAAGGTACAGTTGGCACCCTCTTCCCCACGAAAGGGATCAGAGAAGTCTCCATGTGTATCGTCAATTGAGACTATTTATTTAACGACAGGCAATTGAAATTTACTCAAGTGAGTATGGGGCAAAGAAGAATTGGCGGACAAAATACAGTTTACTTGTGTACATGAATATTTCAGGGCCAATTTCAACACTTTGCCTATTGTTTGAATAGATAGCCAACAGACTGATAACTCAAGAAACACTCGGACTAAAGACCTCCCTTAGCAGTGACGTTGCAAAAGCACCCACTGGCAACTTAAATCGCAACACTAAACGATTATCTGCTTCCCATATCCAACTCAAATCGGGTACAGATAAACGAAGGCTCCGTCTCGACTGATCAAGCCCGATATATTCCATTTTTTCCAATATTTCCTGGTAAGGCACGAGCACCCGCTGCTCATATTCAAATGCCGTTGAGACGCTTGCTGACCGGCCACGTCCCCATAACGGTGCAGATGGGTGAACATCCCCTTCTGATAAGCGTCTGTTTAGCTCATCATCCACGACATCAACAGAAAAATGGCTATTGGTGCCTGAGAGCATAACCGCTTCACCTTGAAGTAGTTGCTGCCAGCTCCCATCAGCCACACGCGCAGAGAGGATCAGGTTAAAGAGGTACGAGCGCACAGCAGATAGGTAAAGACTGCGTTTATGACGATCTTTAACCTTAATATTACCTTTCAGTAGCGCCACACCATTGCTAACATTTCTGCCACCATGACCAAAACGCTGTTCACCAAAATAGTTGGGCACACCATTCAGCTTAATCTGGGATAAGCACTGATCGATGGTATCGCGGTCACCCTCTACGTTTCGCAGTATAATGATAAAAGCATTACCGTTATGTGCCCCACGACGCAATTTGGCACTGTTTCGACCAAACGATAACAACTTAATATGGTTATTTTCGACAGCGTGCCAATCAGGGTCAAACTTGCCGGGCAGGCGCACTGAGAACCACTGCGTGGTCACTGCAATGCGGTCTTTCATGCCGGCATAACCAACATCCCGAGCTGCAACACCGGCCAAGCGAGCTAGCTGGCGCGCCAACCACTCGGTATTGGTATCTCTTTTCTGAATATGTAACCAGTGGTGTTCACCACTGCCACTCAGCGGAATATCAAGCAGTTCATCCACTTGAAAGTCTTCAGGTGTACTACGCAGTTCAGCTTTAGCAGAGGGCTTTTCATCAGCGTAATGAAAAGAAAAATCGAATAATTCATCCACCTCAATCAACCGCCTTTTTCATTAAGAAGTACCACCGCATGAGCGGCAATACCCTCTTTTTTCCCGACAAACCCCATCCCTTCCGTTGTAGTTGCCTTGACATTAACCTGGTTTTTTTCAACCCCAAGATCGGCTGACAGATTGTCAACCATCGACAGAATATGAGGGGCCATTTTAGGTGCCTGGGCAAGAATGGTGACATCAACGTTATTGATACTGAAACCTTGCAGTTGCAACTGGGCAACGACATCTCGCAGTAAAATCCGGCTATCGATATCTTTAAATTGATCGCTTGTATCAGGAAAATGGTGGCCAATATCACCTAAAGCTGCGGCACCCAGCAAGCCATCACACAATGCATGAATCATTACATCACCATCTGAGTGTGCCTCCATACCCAGCTCATAAGGAATGGTCACTCCACCAATAACCAGCGGGCGGCCCGCTGCAAAGCGATGCGCGTCGTAGCCGTGTCCAATTCTCATAAATGCTGTTCCTGTTGTTGTAAGTAGAGTGCGGCGAGTGAGAGATCCTGGGGCTGGGTAATTTTGATATTATCCGCATGCCCTTCAACCATGCGTGGTGAAAAACCGGCCCACTCAATAGCAGATGCCTCATCAGTGATGATTGCACCCGAATTTTTAGCACTTAGCAGTGCATCATAGAGCATGCCAAAACGAAACATTTGCGGTGTGAGTGCGCGCCAGAGCCGCTCTCTAGAGACGGTCTCGACAATAAGGCCTGTGGCATCACTCCGCTTCATGGTATCTGCCACAGGGAGGCCCAGAATACCGCCCACCGGATGATTTCCCAGTGTGTTGATTAATCTCTCCACATCAGCAACGCGCAAACAGGGGCGTGCTGCATCATGAACCAATACCCAGTCATCCGCCTTCGCTTCACTGCGTAGCGCCTGCAAGCCATTAAAGACAGAATCGCAACGCTCTTCTCCCCCTGCCACAGCGAAAATATCAGCTGTATCAGGGCAGGCAATATTTTCCCAGTAGCCATCATCAGCACCGATGGCCACAATAATTCTATTGATCTTCGGGTGAGCTGCCAAGTGCGTGAGGGTGTGTTCGATCACCAGCCGATCACCCAAGGGAAGATATTGTTTGGGTATCTGGCTGCCCATGCGTTTACCAACTCCAGCGGCGGGGACAACCGCCCAAAAGCGGGGTGGTACCAATTTATTGCTCATGGGGGATACCGTGATCTCTCCCGACCACTTGAATAAAGGTCTCCCCCCGACGGATCATACCCAGCTCGCTGCGTGCCCGCTCTTCGATTGCCGCCAGACCATTATTCAAATCTCTCACCTCAGCCTCAAGCTCGGCATTGCGCTCCTGACGTAAGCGGCTCTCTTCACGCTGTAATTCAAGCTCGGCACGGTGTTGCCACACCTCTTTCAGCCCGCCATCACTTGACCAGAGTTTGGTCTGGAGCATAATTAAAAGGATTAGAAGTATAATACTTAGTAGTTTCATTTCATCGTGGTCGTAATGGAGCCGTTGTTGATTATATATCAATTATGAGCGTTCATATTGAACTAAAAAAAGGGCGGAGCCAATATAGATTGACTCCGCCCTTTTCTGTATATAACTCTGTAGTATTACAGGTTATAAAATGCCGCTTTTCCAGGATAAACGGCATCACTGCCCAGCTCTTCTGCAATACGAATCAACTGATTATATTTGGCAATACGATCTGAACGTGACATGGAACCGGTCTTGATTTGACCGGCATTGGTCGCCACAGCCAGATCAGCAATGGTGGTATCTTCGGTCTCACCGGAACGATGTGAAACCACCGCTGTATAACCGTTCTCTTTCGCCATGTTGATAGCGGCCAGTGTCTCGGTCAGTGTGCCGATCTGATTAACTTTGATCAAGATTGAGTTGCCGACGCCCTTTTCGATCCCTTCAGCCAGGATTTTGGGATTGGTCACAAACAGATCATCACCGACCAACTGAATCTTCTTACCCAGTTTATCAGTCAGGATTTTCCAGCCCGCCCAATCACTCTCATCCAGGCCATCTTCAATCGAGATAATCGGGTACTTATCAACCCACACTGCCATGAAATCGACAAACTCTTCGGAGGTCATGCTTTTGCCCTCAGAGGCCAGCACATATTTACCATCCTTATAAAACTCAGAAGCAGCGGCATCAATGGCGATCATGATCTGCTCACCTGCCTTGTAACCCGCCATCTCAATCGCTTCAAGAATAACCGTGATCGCTTCTTCGTTAGAGCCCAGGTCTGGGGCAAAACCACCCTCATCACCTACTGCGGTGTTATAACCTTTGTCACTCAACACCTTTTTCAGTGTATGGAACACTTCTGCACCCCATTGTAACGCCTCATTAATGCTGGAAGCGCCAACCGGCATGATCATAAATTCTTGCAGATCAACGCTGTTATCCGCATGCTCACCACCGTTAATGATATTCATCATCGGTACTGGCAGTGTTGTTGCCTTATCGCCACCCAGGTATTTAAACAGCGATTGCCCCGCATTTGCAGCACCGGCCTTAGCTGCCGCCATCGAGACCGCCAGCAGTGCATTAGCACCCAGGCGTGCTTTGTTTTCAGTGCCATCTAGATCAATCATCAATTGATCGATACCCGCTTGATCAGTGGCATCTTTACCGATCAACGCACTGCGGATTTCACCATTAATATTGGCAACCGCTTTGGTAACACCCTTGCCCATGAAGTAGCCTTTGTCACCGTCGCGCAGCTCAATCGCCTCCCGCGAACCGGTAGAGGCACCTGACGGTACTGCTGCACGCCCCATCACACCGGATGCCAATATCACATCAGCCTCCACCGTGGGATTACCACGTGAATCGATGATTTGACGTGCCTTAATATCTGCTATCTGCGAACTATTGTCTGCCATTTTCGCTGTCTCTTCTTCTCTTTAGTTGTTTAATTGTTGATATCGTAACAAGCCATTGTTACAGCGTTGTTTCAATAAAGCCGTTAGCCTTAACTGCCTGATCAATTATCTGTAGAGTCTCCAGCAGAGGCTCCATTTTATCCAGCGGCCAGGAGTTGGGGCCATCGCTCAACGCCTTCTCAGGGTTGGGATGGGTCTCCATAAACAGCCCAGATATTCCCGCTGCAACCGCAGCACGCGCCAATACCGGCACATGTTCACGCTGGCCACCCGATGTACCGCCCTGCCCGCCAGGCTGCTGTACTGAATGGGTCGCATCAAACACCACCGGGCAATGGGTTTCACGCATGACGGCCAGACCACGCATGTCTGATACCAAGGTATTATAGCCAAATGAAACGCCGCGTTCACAAACCATGATCTGCTCATTGCCGACCTCTTTTGCTTTGGCGACTACGTTAACCATATCCCAAGGGGCTAAAAACTGCCCTTTTTTGATATTAACCGGAATGCCCTGGCGAGCAACGTTTTGGATAAAGTTAGTTTGACGACACAGAAAGGCGGGGGTCTGCATGATGTCAACCACAGCGGCCACTTCGTTCAGTGGCGTATCTTCGTGTACATCGGTAATCACTGGCAGCCCCAGTTCATCCTTCACTTTCTGCAAAATACGCAGCCCCTCGTCAATACCCGGCCCACGGTAGCTGGCACTGGATGTCCGATTGGCTTTATCAAATGAGGCTTTGAAAACATAGTTGATACCGAGCCGGTCGGTGATCTCTTTCATCCGGCCCGCAATATCCATGACGATCTGTTCACCTTCAATCACACAAGGGCCCGCCATCAAAAACAGTGGTTGATCCAAACCTGCTTCAAAGTCACATAATTTCATCAATATGCCATCTCTTTATGATCACCTGCCGCATGGACGAAACTGATGAATAGCGGATGTCCATCACGGGGTGTCGATTTGAATTCGGGGTGGAACTGGCAAGCGATAAACCACGGATGGTTGGGGTTTTCAATCATCTCAACCAGCGTACCATCTTGAGATTTCCCGGAAAAACAGAGGCCTGCACTCTCCAGTTTCTCCATGTAATTATTATTAAATTCGTAGCGATGGCGGTGGCGTTCAGTAATTTCATCTTTGCCATAAACATCAGCCGCCAGGGTACCGGCAACCAAGTGGCAGGGTTGACCGCCCAAGCGCATGGTGCCACCCATGTCTGAATCTTCAGAACGTTTCTCCACCGCACCACGCTCGGTGGTCCACTCGGTAATCAAACCGATCACTGGATGATCAAGGTCTTTTTTAAATTCACTACTGTGTGCACCCTTAAGGCCAGCTACATTGCGTGCAAATTCAATGACCGCCACCTGCATACCCAGGCAGATACCGAGGTAGGGAATCTTGTTCTCCCGAGCATATTGTGCGGTACGAATTTTCCCTTCTACACCCCGCTCACCAAAGCCACCGGGGACTAAAATAGCATCAAGCCCACTCAAACAATCGGTACTCTTCTCCACATCTTCGGAATCAATATAGTTGATTTTTACCTTGGTACGGTTATGAATGCCGGCATGAATTAACGATTCGGTTACTGACTTGTACGACTCGGTAAGATCAACATACTTGCCCACCATACCAATGGTGACTTCCTGCTTTGGATTCATCTGTGCGGTGTAAACCGCTTCCCACTCAGAAAGATCAGCCGCATTAACGTTCAGGTGCAGCTTATCCACAACAATCTGATCAAGCCCTTCGGCGTGTAGCAACATCGGGATTTTGTAAATACTGTCGGCATCAATGGCTGAAATAACCGCCTTTGACTCTACGTTGGTAAACAGCGCAATTTTACGGCGCTCCTCTTTCGGAATTTCGCGGTCGGCACGACAGAGCAAAATATCCGGCTGAATACCGATAGAGCGCAGCTCTTTTACCGAGTGTTGTGTTGGCTTGGTTTTCAGCTCACCGGAGGTGGCAACATATGGCAACAGCGTAAGGTGCATGTAGATAACATTATCGCGCCCCTCTTCAACACCCATCTGGCGAATCGCCTCAAGAAATGGCAGTGATTCAATATCACCCACCGTACCGCCCACTTCGACCAGAGCAACATCGGCTCCCTGTGAGCCCAATTTTACACGGCGCTTGATCTCGTTAGTAACGTGGGGAATAACCTGTACCGTACCACCGAGAAAATCACCCCGGCGCTCCTTGCGGATAATTTCTTCGTAAACTTTGCCGGTAGTGAAGTTATTATTTTTGGTCATTGTGGTGCGCACAAAGCGCTCATAATGGCCCAGATCAAGATCAGTCTCTGCCCCATCTTCTGTGACAAACACTTCACCGTGTTGGAGCGGGCTCATCGTCCCGGGATCGACGTTAATGTAAGGATCCAGCTTTAGCAGGGTAACCTTAAGACCTCGAGCCTCCAGAATAGTGGCCAAAGAGGCAGATGCGATCCCTTTCCCCAAGGAAGAGACAACACCACCGGTGATAAAAATAAACTTCGTCATGCGATATTCCGGAGTACAGCGAAAGGGTTTACGAGCAAAGAGGGTATGGTACCGAATTCCACTGTTTCTCTCAATGTGAAATCACCATTGGTAATGACATAGCGGTCTGTTTTTTATATTCTTCACCGGTAGTACACTGTGATTAACAATGAATACACTTAAAAACCACCTTTTCCCCTTAATACTCAGCCTCATTATGCTGATACTGCTATTCTTGCCCCGCGAAATTGAAGATTTACTGATCTTTCATCGCCAGAACCTTATTGCAGGTGAGTGGTGGCGAATTTTTAGTGGACACTTTGTTCACCTGAGTTGGCAACACCTGTTGATGAATATTGCGGGTTTATGGCTGATTATCTGGCTGGCTAAAAATCGGCTGACCACTGCAGAGTGGCTGATTACATTATTATCGAGCTCACTATTCATTAGTCTGGCTCTGCTCTTTTTCTCTAACATTGACTGGTATGTTGGTTTTTCAGGTGTATTGCATGGCTTTTTAACCCTGACTGCCTGCCGCTTAATTGCCTGTAAAGAGTTCGAAGGGTGGTTTCTGCTTCTGTTTGTAGTGACTAAAATTGGCTGGGAGCAGTGGCAAGGTGCATCACCGGAACTGAAGCAGATAATTGGTGGAAATGTGATCATTGACGCACACTTGTACGGTGCCGTGGCTGGTATTTTAATTTCGCTATTGCTCTCGCAGTTTAAGCGCGTACGATATACAAATCGCTAAAGGATTTCCCGATGTTGGAGCTACTGGCAAAACTTTTAAAAGTATTAAACGCAGAGATCAGCCCTTGGCAGATCAGTGCCGGTTTTATTTTTGGTATGATCATGGGGCTAACCCCACTCTGGTCGCTGAATAACCTCTTTCTCCTTTTGTTGTTACTCAGTCTGCGCGCCAATCTCTCCGCGTTTCTGCTCTCACTCACGCTCTTTTCCGCTATCGGCTACCTGTTTGATCCACTGATGGAGTCACTGGGTGCTTCACTACTGGCCAGCCCTGCCTTGGTTGATCTGTGGACCACGCTTTACCAAGGTGATCTCTGGCGAATCATGCACTTCAATAACACGCTTACTCTGGGTAGCAGTGTACTGGCACTGCTATTGGCACTGCCACTCTTTTTCATCTTCAATAGTTTGATTCGCAATTATCGAAATCATATTCTGAGCTGGGTACGCAAAAGCAAGCTGAGCGCCTTTCTCAAGGCGAGTCGCTTTTACGGCATATACAGCAAGCTTTCAGGGGGTGGTTCACTATGAAATCACTGCTTCGCCCCAAAGGGGCTATCGCCTTTATCTTAATTGCCACCCTCCTTTTTCTATTTTGGTGGCTACTGGCTGACTGGCTGTTAAAACAGGGAATTGAACGTAGCGGTAGTGCGCTGTTACAGACTCAGGTCGAGCTACAAAGCGCACAACTTCAACTGTCACCTTTTGGTTTTGAGTTACACGGCCTGCAAATTACTGACCCTGACAACCCAATGCAAAATATGGTCAGTGCAGCCACAGTCGGTGGTTATTTACAACTAATGCCACTGCTAATGGGACAGGTAATTATTACCGAACTAAAAGCCGATGCGCTGCAGTTCAATTCGCCACGCACCACACCCGGCATCGTCCCTAAAACAACTAAAAAAGAGCCCTCAGAAGAGAGAGCCACCAGCGCGGATGAGGGAAAACTCTTCGATGCATCCCTTCCCAGTGTCGATGAGCTGCTGGAACGCTTGCCCATTACGACCATCAAACTGGCAAAAGCATTTGATAAAGATGCTCAACAGGCCTTTAAAGTGCTGGACCAACAGATAACTACACTACCTGATAGTGCCACACTGGGTGATTACGAACAGCGCCTCAAGCAGATCACCGAAGGGAAAATAAGATCACCACAGGAGCTAAAACAACGCCTGGCTGACCTTAAACGACTCAAGGCGGAATTAAAACAAGATAGAGAGACGCTGGTCGATCTTCGAGACAACATTAAAGAGACCCGGCAACAACTATCCAGCCAATGGAAATCATTAAAAGCAGCACCGGCGGCTGATCTTGATCTGCTAAAAGAGAACTACGGTTTAAGTGGCGACAATCTGGGTAACATCAGCGGTCTGTTATTTGGCGAGCGGATCCAATACTGGGTGACCATGATCGAACCCTATCTGAAACAGGCACAGCGACTGGTATCCAGCGGTGAATCAGAATCAGAACCACCTCCACCACCGCGTGGCGAAGGTCGTCTGATCCACTTCCCCACAAATAATCCACGCCCCGATTTTTTGATTCAGCGGGCGGTACTCAATATGAACTTGCCTATTGGTGAGTTGGAGCTGACCGCCAACAACATCACCCATCAACCCAGAATGATCAACACCCCTACCACGGTACATATTACCGGGCGGAACCTTAAACAGATCGCGACCATCAATATTGATGGCGTATTCGATTATCGATCTCGTGATAACGGCTTCAGCAAAATAACCGGCACTGCCCAGCAGTGGCAGCTCAATCAGGTAACATTGAGTGAAAGCAGCAAACACCCGATTATCATCTCCAGTGCAATGCAAGCAATAGAAGGTGAGTTGCAGTTTCAAAATAATCAGCTGCAAGCCGATATCAACAGCCACTACACTCAGGTTAACTGGGATCAACCCGAACGCCCCTCTACTCTGCAGCAGCTATTGGGTCATATTGAAGATTTTGACCTGCTCATAGGGCTGGAAGGCCAACTCACATCACCAAACATCGAACTTCACTCTAATCTGGACAAGCGACTCAGCAGTGCCTTTAAGCAACAGCTAAAACAAGAACAAAAAGCGTTGGAAGGTAAATTTACTGCGCGGCTGAATCAGCAGATTGAACAACGCGGTGGGCGTTATAGTGAGCAGCTCAAGCAACTTGACCTGCAACAGGGTTCACTCAAGCAGTCACTTGAAAAGCTGGAACAGATGCTAGCCTCTGAAATTAAAAATGGACTCGATGAGAAGAAGGATGAAGCGAAGGAGAAATTAAAAGATACACTGCGGGATAAGTTCAAGTTTTAAGAGCAGCTATTAGGTGCGTTGCCCAAACGTATCGGCAATAATGTTTTTGTACCAGCTTCTAGCAAAACGGGCTTCCGCCTCGAAATCACCATTCATAAAGGTTCGGCCACCGCCGCCCCGCACTGCCTTGAGCCCTTTTTCGCCGAAACGATAAACCGCTGACACCGAGACTACGTGATCGGGGGCGACAAAACTGAAGCAGGTATTGATCAGCGAAGGCTCTCCCGGCTCATTACCATTGAGATAAGCAACCACGGCCAAGGCGACCACTTTGGCCTGGGAGTTAGCGGAATAGCCGGATTTTGGCATCGGCCTGGCGATAGCGCTATCACCAATCACATGGATAGCCGAGTGGCGGGTCGACTCAAAGGTACGCAATTCAACCGGGCACCAGCCACTCTGATCCACCAGATCAGCAACATGGGCAATTTTAGCCGCCTGCTGAGGGGGAATAACACTGGCAACATCCGCCTTGACGGCATCACCCTCGCTGTTAATCAATATGCCTTCTTTGGCTTGCACCTCTATCACTTGTCCTCCGCTGTCAGATGACACCCACTCGACCATTCCAGGGTACAGACTTTCCCAACCCTGCTTAAACAGGTGCGCCTTGGGAAAGTTCGGTTTAGCATCCATAACCAATACTTTGCAGCGTGGTTTGTACTTCTTGAGATAGTAGGCCATCAAGCTGGCACGCTCATAGGGCCCGGGTGGGCAGCGGTAAGGTATTTCAGGTGCCGTCACCACCGCAACACCGCCATCAGGCATTGCATGCAACTGTTTACGCAGTAGCTGAATTTGTGATCCGCCCTTCCAGGCGTGAGGCATCAGCTCACTGGCAGCTTGGTCATAACCCTCGATGGCACCCCAACGAAAACCAATTCCGGGAGACATGACCAGCCGGTCGTAAACTAACTCACTGCCCCCTTGAAGACGAACCGTTTTGCTCACCGGATCAATATCAATCACCGCGTCATGGATAACATTGACTCCGTATCTCTCCCTCAGTACATCATAGTTATGAGTGATAGATTTTAGCTTAACAAACCCGGCCATCACCGCATTGCCCAGCGGACAGGTTGTATATTGAGGATTAATCTCTACCAGAGTGACTGCGATTTCAGGATCCAACTTTCGGATATAGCGAGCCGCCGTGGCGCCACCAAAACCACCACCGATCACGACCACCCTACCCTTTTTCGCGGGTTGGCCAAAAACAGGCGTGCTGGCCAAGCTCAGAGTAGCGGCTCCTGTGATGGTTATAAATTGTCTGCGTGAAACATCCATCAAGATATCTCTAAGTGAATTGGGTTAGATTTAGCTACACAAAACACCCGTAGGAGCCAAGCTTTAGCTTGCGAAAGAGCAGCGGGTTATCGCCATCTGAAGATAGCTCCTACAGATTACTATTTCACACCACTGAAGTAGCGCGCTAAAGCTTCAATTTGCTCATCGCTGTAGCCCCGGGTAATGCGATTCATAATCACCCCCCGGCGTCGCATCGACTTGAAAGCCTGCAAATGATTTTTTAGATCGTTATAAGAACGCCCCTTTAGGGAAGGAATTTCACCTTGACTTTCACCCTCTGGGCCATGACAAGCCATACAGGGGAATGCCAGCATTTCAGGGCTGACCGGCTGGGCGTGTACGACCGAAACACAACACAGCACACCCACCAAAAAAGAGACCCGACCTAGGGGCAAAACATATCGCTTCATTAAGGCAGGTTATCACACAGAAGCATTCCGCTGACACCCGATTGAATCGAGTCGCTACAATTTGCGGCAGTCCACTGTCCGCTTGGCTTAAAACTATAAATATAATTGACTGCATTAAGGGATGTAGAATTTATTAAAATAATTCACGCGAAAAACTGTAGATCGTGCCGTCATGGTAAGCTACTGCACGCAGAGACCATCCCACCAATCCCAATGGTATCAACATCACCACAATCCTCAGCTAACCACTCACCACTCGGTTTAAAGTTATAGATATAATTCACCGCATTAAGGTAGTAGGGGCCGTTACTGTAGGGCAGGTCCGCTTCCGGTATTGTAGTGCCAGGCAACAATCCCACTTCCGGGCCCACATCCTTCAAATTGACCAATAACGCCTTATTTTTCCAGCCATGGGGAACCGCCACATGGCAAGCGGTACAGCGGAATGAACGACCCATACGCCCCGGAACATACAGGTTCGAGTGTGCTGTATGAAGGTTTATCCCAGTATCAGGACCACCCATGCCACAGAGGTTTCCCCCTATAGTAGCTGCTTTACTGAAACCACTTTTTATATCAAAGGGTGGGTTAGGATTTCCGTAAGCATCATAATTGTGGCATTTAAAACAGATGTCATTTTGCTGATTTGCACCCGTTCTGTCATTCCACCCCCCTTTTAGAATAAAGTCACTATTGGAGCCATGCGGCCCCCAGGGGTTACCATCCTCGCCACCATTGGGCACCGCAGTTCCCGCCGCCGTGTCGGAACCATGGCAATCAGAGCAGTACATCGTTTGAGTCCCTATGCCAGCATTCCAGGGAGGTAAGAATGCTGCTGTATCACCACCCAGCGTACGCACAGCCGGGGTGCGGCCGGTGGGCCTCATCACCGGGTGCCAGCTGCGGTGGTTATTGCTGGCATAATCGCTTGTTTTGGTACATTTCCTTGCGGCATAGGGCACTGGTGGATCCCCCCCCCCGCTCCACGGTGCACCGTCCCAAGGTGAGCCGCTAAAGCCCGGGCTGCCGGTAGAGGCAAATGTATCAACATCACCCGCCCCACAAATGGTGACCGTATCGGAAAACGATGTAAGCTCAGCGCCACTGCTACAAACTTCACAAACACAGCTGGGGTCATCCGAACCCTGTCCATCGCAATCTGGTGTCATCGTATTCAGCGCCAGTGGCGACTTTACAGTCCAGGTCCAGTAAAGCGAGTTCCACTCATATTCAAAATATTTATAGGTTGATACCTGCCCCGAAAAAGCCCCTGAATCATTAGTCGATAGTGGCAACCCTTGGTGATGAATGGGCGCCTGAAACTCCATCGCTTGGTCGGTGTAGTAGATGACGCCGTTGGTACCGGAGGGGGTGCCGCCCATGTAGTAACCCAGTGCCGGAGGATTGGCATCATCAAAGCCGTAGTCTGAGTGGCATTTGAGACACACTTGGTACTCTCGGGTCACATAGGCTTCGGTCACCAAATTGGAGCCG
>JAFLJP010000049.1 GCA_022712945.1 Gammaproteobacteria bacterium
CCGCTCTTACGGGTCTTTTTGCCCGCTCTGTCTAGTCAGGCATTCGTTGCGTAGCCCACTATGCGCCCAATACCTGACTAGACAGAGCGAACAAAAATCCGGTGCAATAACGGTACTTTAATTTTTTCTACATCCCTTACCGTGAGTGAGGTTTACTCAACAGTAATGGTCGAGTTTTCAACCAGTAGTGGGTAGGTGTAGCCCATGCCGAAGTCGGTGCCCAGTTTGACGGTACCGACCACTTTGATTTTCTGCCCGATCTCAGCGGTACCTTGACTGGTGACAATCAGGCTGCTGCTGTTACCGCTGCCGCTGCCATCTTTGATGTGGATGAAGTTGCGGCGCATGATGCCGTTGTTGACCTTGGTCACTTCACCGCGTAGCTCCACTTGTTGGCCACTCAGTGCCTGCATCTGTTTGTTAACCTCTTCCACACTCTTGCGTTCGGCTGCCATGACGGAGCCAGCGGCCAAGGTGAGTGCGAGCAGGGTGCCCAGTGCAATAATTGATTTACGCATCATTTTATCCTCTGAAAAGTTAAAAGTTAGTGGTAGTTTTTTAACACAGACAACGGTTAAGTGCCAGTGTTCGAAGTGGTTCGTCGGGTTCAGACCACAGAAACAGGAGGATGTTCTGTTGGGTATTCAAAAAATTTTATGTTGCGGATGGTCTGGGCCGAACCCGCCGCGTTGCTTCGGCCTGATAAGGGTCGTCGGGCCAGTAGTGTTTGGGGTAGCGCCCTTTAAGGTCTTTTTTCACCTCCTGATAGGTGTTGGCCCAAAAACTGGCGAGATCCTGAGTAACTTGAATCGGGCGCTGGGCGGGGGAGAGCAGGTGGATGGTGAGGGTGACGTTACCAGCGGCGATGCGCGGGGTCTCCAGCAGACCAAACAGCTCTTGCAGGCGAGCGGCTAGTACGGGTGAGGGTTGGCTGTAATCAATTTTAATCCGTGATCCGCTAGGCACCGCTATATGGCTGGGGGCCTCCTGCTCCAGTTGCTGCTGTTGTGACCAGCTCAGTTGATTGAGTAGTAGGGTTTTTAGGTTCAGTTTTTTGAGGTGGCTGAGTCGGCTGAAACCTGAGAGGTAAGGAGCTAACCATGTTTCGAGGGTGTCGAGCAGGCTCTGTTCACTAACATCCGGCCATCTCTCATTGCCGGTTATGCTGGCTTGATGGGTGTGCAGTAACATCAATCGGGATATCAGGTTTTTACTCTCTTTTTCCCACGGCAATACCTGCAAGCCGTTTTGGCGAATACCATCAATTAAGCCCTGGGTGATCTGCTCCTGCGGTAGCTCTTTTAGTGCGCGCTCTTCGATAACCAGCGCCCCCAGTTTGCGCTGCTGTTTTGCCTGAACACTTGCGGTGCGGTTATCCCAACCGACAATGCGCTGTTGTGTGATCTGCGGGGCCAGGTGTCGCTCCAGCTCGGCCAGTGTGACCGGTGCGGCGAGAAAGATTTGCGACTCTTTCTGCCCGGCATCCAGCTCGGCAATGACCAGGTAGCCCTCATCGCTGATCGCTTGATGCTCTCTGAAACAGGCTCCTTTGCCGTTGCTGAGGCGATAACGTGGCTCGCCGCCACCGCGGTGCTGGGCAATACGATCCGGGTAGGCGAAGGCGAGCAGCAGGCCGCAGTGGTTGGCGGGGTGCTGTGCTTCACCGGTGCCGAGTTGCCGTTGCCAGCGCTGGGTGGTGAGTTGTACTCGCTGCACTGCTGCTCGGTTGAGTTGTGCTGAATGCGGGTTCTGGTGCAACAGGTCAATGCGCTGGCGCAGGTCGGCATCACGGTAGCTGCCTTTAATAATGTCCCGTTCACCCAGCAGTGCGGCTACTTCGCAAGCGAGGCTGCCTAGCCCCAGCTGCTCGCCCCGCAACACCATATGCGCCAGTCGTGGGTGCATGCCGAGGCGAGCCATCGCCTCACCGTGGGGAGTGATGCGCTGCTGATCATTCAGCGCCCCCAGTTGTTGCAGCAGCGTTTGTGCTTGGGCGTATGCAGCGGCGGGTGGTTTGTCCAGCCATTGAAGCTCGCCGGGCTCACTCACCCCCCAGCGTGCCAGTTCGAGAGTAAGGTCGGCTAGATCTGCTTCCATAATCTCCGCCCTGCGGTGTGCCAGCAGTCGCTTGTGATCCTCCTGGCTCCAGAGTCGATAACAGACCCCTGCCGCCACACGCCCAGCACGACCACTGCGTTGTGTTGCGGATGCCTGGGTGAGTGCGCTGGTCTCCAGGTGGCTCATGCCGCTTTGCGGATTGAATTTGGGTTGACGTTGCAGCCCGCCATCAATCACCACCCTAACCCCTTCGATGGTCAGTGAGGTTTCGGCGATTGAGGTAGCCAGTACAATTTTACGCTGCCCGTCTGGGCTGGGATTAA
The DNA here is from genome assembly GCA_022712945.1 of Gammaproteobacteria bacterium. Taxonomy (GTDB): domain Bacteria; phylum Pseudomonadota; class Gammaproteobacteria; order RBG-16-57-12; family RBG-16-57-12; genus JAFLJP01. The sequence continues at coordinate 2,382 of JAFLJP010000049.1, forward strand.
TCGCTTGCTGTTGTGCATCCCGTGGCAGGTCGCCATAAAGTGGGCAGAGCTGGATATTACTGGCCAAATTGCTCTCTTCCAGCCGCTGTTTGAGCCGATGAATCTCCCCCACGCCGGGTAGAAATACCAGCAGATCACCCGTCTCGTCAGCCAGCGCTTTAAGGATGGCTCGATTGACCGCCGGTACCAGCTGCCGAGGCTCAGGGCGTTGTCCATAGATAATCTCCACCGGATAACTGCGCCCTTCGCTGGAGATGATCGGTGCATTGTCCAGTAGCTTGGCAATGGGTTCGGCATCGAGGGTGGCGGACATCACCAATATTTTCAGATCATCCCGCAGTGCTGCCTGCGCCTCAAGGGTGAGCGCCAGACCAAGATCACCTTGCAGATTACGCTCATGAAATTCATCAAAAATCACCAATCCATAACGGCTAAGTTCCGGGTCTTGCTGAATCAGTCGGGTGAGAATGCCCTCGGTGACCACTTCGATACGGGTTGTTTGGGTTATTTTACTATCCAGGCGGGTGCGATAACCGACAGTTTTACCCACCTTCTCTCCCCGCAGCGAAGCCATATAGAGTGCGGCATTACGCGCTGCCAAGCGGCGAGGCTCCAGCATGATGATCTTCTGTTTCCCCAGCCAGCATTGATCAAGCAACGCCAGCGGCACCCGGGTGGTTTTACCGGCACCCGGTGCGGCTTGTAATACTACGTTGGATTGTTGTGACAGTGCCGCCAGCAGCTCGGGGAGAATGGTGTCGATAGGGAGTGTCATGGGGCTAAGGGATGTAGAATTCATTAAAATACCGCTCTTACGGGTCTTTTTGCCCGCTCTGTCTAGGCAGGTATTCGTTGCGTAGCCCACTATGCGCCCAATACCTGCCTAGACAGAGCGAACAAAAATCCGGTGCAATAACGGTACTTTAGTTTTTTCTACATCCCTAATGGCTCGGCGGTTGGGGTGTTTTCTTGCGCCAGCCTCGAATGGTGTCGAGTATTAGCTGTCGATTTTCTGCCGGGGTAAATAGCGCATTGTGACCACCGGCCAGCAGGCGTAACTGCTTTGGTTCACCGGCGTTAGCAAATAATCGTTCGCTGTGTTGGGGATTGATGATGTTATCAGTTGGGCTGTGCAAAAATAGTAGCGGCAGCGGGCTCAGTTGGGGGGCGCTGTTTATTGGTGCAAAGTCGTTGTTGATGCTCCAGGAGAGCGGGTATTGAAAGGGCCAGAGAAACCATACTTTTGCCATCACCTCTCTTGCCACCTGTTGGTAGTCACTCAGGGGAGCGGCAAAGATGGCTCCCGCCAGTTTTGTCTTGTTGGGGCTATGGGCAAGAGCGTAAATAGCCATGCTGGCTCCAAGGCTATGACCGATGACAACCAACGGGGTGTTACCCGTCAATGCGAGTGCCTGTTGCAGTGCCGCCTCGATATCCATCATTGATCCCGGCAGAGAGGGCAGCCCTGCGGAGTGGCCATAACCACGGTAATCGACAATCAACAGGTTGATGTTCTCTTTCGGTAGCCAATAGGCATTGCCGAGATGATTGCTGATATTTTGTGCATTGCCATGCAGGTAGAGCACGGTCGCTTCTGCTTCACCGATTGCGGGAATCCACCAACCATGCAGTTTGAGGCCATCAAGGCTTTCGAAATGTATATCCTCATAGTTGAGGCCAATTTTGTCTGGGGTGATGAGATGTTCTTGCGTGGGTTGAAAAATGAATTGAGTACAACCACTCAGGCTTAAAATCAGAATGATTAAAATGAAACAGCGCATTAAAAGTACCACTGCCACATCAGTTCAACCTGGTTAAAACGAACCCCCGGCTGCTGTTGATGCTTGGCACTCAGACGCAACCCCTGCTGCTCTTTTAGTGGGATATTTAACGCCCAGCTAAACTCCCACGCTTGATATTGATCACCCTGTGGAAAGTACATCATTTTGGCGCTTAACAGGCTGTGCAGTTGATCGCTATGGTAGAGCAGGTTCAGTGCTGGCCCCAACCCCGAATTGATGTTGTTATCAAAGTCTCGGTGGGTGGCCAGTTGCAGTTGTGCCATACCGTTTGCCTGCCAATGTGGCGTTAAACGGTAACTGACGCCTGCATCCATGGTGACTTGCAGTGGCAAGACTCTTTCGCCTTTAAACCACTGCCGTTGAAAGCCAAAGTCGACCCCCCAGGAGATCGGTTGAAAAAATTCATTTCGCGGCGATAGTGATAAAATATTGATGATTTTCCACTCCTCAATCTCAAACCGCTGCTCCTGGGTGTAGTAGCGCAGGTTGAGATCAAAGAAGTTGATCTGCATGCCGACGCTATACCCTTTTGCCGGGTCAAGAATGTCGTGATAAGAGGGGCGAAAGCGCAGTGCAGCAAATGTGTTTTTATCGCTACGGCCAAAGGAGAAAGCCGCCCGGGAGCTCAAGTGGCCCTGCTCGGCACGCACCCTGGGGGTGGGTGGCTCTGGCCATTGTGCTGATGCGTCAAGTTGACTGCGTTGTGCCAACAGTTGGTAAGCGTGGCCGGTGCGTGTATCGCGCTTTTCGCTACTACCCCGAATTCGGTAGAGCAGCAGGTCATAGGCTAACTCTAAAAGCCGCGCTTGCTGTGACGCCTCCAAAGCTAAAAAAGAGAGGTGTTGCTGTGCCGACTCATCGTTGATTAATGTCAGCAGTTGTTGCCTCTGCTGCTGATTCAGTAGATCCAGGCGATGGTTGAGGGTGGTGGTGGCTGACGGACGGTAGTGCACATCGCCAAATAGACCCGCCTGCTCAACTGCCCGCACCGTATCAGCCGGGATCGCGGTGATAGAAAACTGCTCAGCCAAATTCAGCCCCGAGCGTGCAACATCCAGCAGCGCCAGCAGGCGATAAGAGCAATTTTCATCAAAGAAGTAGTAGTCAAAACGGATTTTACTGACCTCCCAAGCGTGGCGCATCAGCTGTGTTACCTCGCTTTGAGTCAGGTTGAGCTGATACTCCCAGATATTGCGATTCTCCATATCGCTATACTCTTTTATTTTTTCATAATAGGGCACCAGGGCAAAACTGCCGGGGTAGCCGCCAACAATTCCTTTGTAGGCAAAGATAAAGCCGTTGTCATGATCATTGACCTGCGCCGCATAGTTGAGTGCATAGCTGACCAATGGGGTTTCACTGCGTTTGTCGGCTGGGTTGATGCGTAGCAGTGTGTGACCAAACATCGATGATGGGCTATTTAAATAGGCCGCAGGAAATACCAGCGTGGCACTGCCGGGGTTGATGGTCTCCAGCCATTGGTTAAACTCATCGCAAGGGGCTTGTGGTAGTTTTTCGGTGTCGATATTAAGCTGCTGTTGAAGCCAGTGGAAGCGTGCTGGAAAGCGGCATTGCGGGTGTTCGTCGCCGTTGTCAGTTAATGGGCTGAACAGTGCGGCCAGGGTCGCTTCCAGTTCGAGGGCCGGGTTCTTATTGCCATCAACAGAGAAAAAGAAGTTGTCATCATCAGCCTCGCTTAGCAGGTGATTACCCGTTAAGGCGCTGCGGTAGTGAATAAGTGACTGCCAGCCGGGCGTGAGCGCTAGCTGTTGCTGTTGGCTTTTGGTTATCAGCGTGGTGAGGTACGAGTTCTCAAGTGCATGGCTGTTGGTCGGTAGCAAGAACAGGAGTAATAACAGGGTAACTAAAATACGTGTCACATCAGGGGCTTTTTTAGGGGGAATAGGTGGTGGGTGAGAGTGGTTGCCGTAGAAGAGGCAACCACTCAATCAAAGTACTAAGAAGTATACTTTGACAGTGTCTGATCAGCAGCCATCGCCTGTGTCAGAGATGACATAACCTCGGTGCCGCTCACATTTTCTTTGCTGAAAATAGTAGAGAAGTTGCTTTTAGATACTTGAATAAAAGCACCCTTGTCTTGCTCTGCAATACCCATCAGCCCGGCCAGTGTCTCCATCGCTTCACCTTCGCCAGTTGCCATGCTACGAGCAACTTGCTCCATGTTGGCATTCAGGTATTCACCCGCAGCAGCAAAAGTGACCGTGCCGTTACCATCGCAGCCCAAGGTGCCAGAGGTCATGCCAAAGGTCTGGTTGCCCGAGGTACCATTGATTGTGGCAGCCAGCACGTTAAAGACGATGCCTTCTTGTCCTTCCAGCAACATAGAGCCAAGACCACAACCAGCGCCGGTCTCTGCTTGAGAAGCAAGAGGTGTCATTGCCAGGGCCATTACGCCCGCTAAAATTGTTTTTTTCATGGGTTTATCCTTCTCTTCACTGTTATTTTATTCCTGAATCAGTGATGAAATGGGCACGAAGCTCGCCACATCATCTTTCGGTTCAGGTAATTGACCGTAAAACGCTTCAACGGTTGCCCTAAAAGATAGCACTGGGTTTCTCTTTCTGTCTAGGCTTAAAATTCCTTTTTAAGAAAATTGAGAGCTTGGCACGAAAGCTATTTTTTATCTTGGGGGAAGTGCCGCCATCACATACACGTCATAACGGGTGTTTTTACTGCAAATGCTCATGGTGGGGCTTTGTGTGGTGATAGTCTCCGCTCCCTTGGGTCGCTTTACCACCACACGTTTTTTGGCGCAGCCCAGTGCCGCCGCGAATAGTGCGCTGTTATTAGGCAACTCACCTAACAATAGTTGAAACAGTCGCATCTCTTTTTTGACTAGGGCAGACTTCTCCCGGTGGGGGTACATCGGGTCGAGATAGATTACGTCGGGTTTATCAGTGCACCGTTGTAAATAGTCAGCGCTATCGGCATTAACCAGTATTATGTGCTGGCAGATTTCGGTAATCTGCTTATCAGCAAGCCCCCGTTGCAGGCCATCCTCCAGCAGTGCGGCGATCACTGGGCTCTGCTCCACCATCGTCACCCGGCAGCCAAGGCTGGCGAAGAGAAAACTATCACGCCCCAAGCCCGCCGTGGCATCCACTATATGGGGGTTGATACCCGGCTTTAATCCCACTGCCTTGGCAATTGGCTGGCCACGCCCGCCACCAAATTGGCGGCGATGCGCCACTTTGCCACCGACAAAATCCACATAGATAGGGCCGGGGGCATCCGGGGTGTTGAGGCGCAGTTGCAGTTGTTGCTCGGTAAACTCCAGATTGAATGGTGCTGGCTCATGGACCAGGTGTGCCAGACGCTCGCTGAGTGCGTCCGCCTCTATTTGATGTTGTGAACGACTGACCTTGATGGCAACGGTGGCGTGGGGCATGATTTTTCGCATGAGGTAGGGGAGCTGCTATGATAACCCGATCAACCAATGATCGGGAATAGGCGATGCCACAACACTCTGCGCTGCGACTGGAAAACTACCCACCGTTTAAATCAATGAATATAAAAGTATTGGAACTGGACGAGCTGTGGCAGCGGGTACGTATTTTGTTGCCATTAAACAGCCACAATGCCAATCCCGGTGGCACTGTATTCGGTGGTGCTATGAGTTCACTGGCCGATCCGATTGCCGCGCTGGCTTGCGCCAAATGTTTTCCCGATTACACCGTGTGGACAAAGAGCCTGCGGGTGGACTTTTTGCGCCCCGGTACGGATGACCTGATTTTACAGTTTGATTTCCCGGAGGATCTGCGTCAGGAGATTGAAACCGTGCTGGCCGAGAAGGGGAGCTACACTCCTCATTTCAGTTATGGGTTTTACCGGAAAGATGGCACACTCTGTTGCCAGATCGGTTGTGAGGTGGCGATTCGCCCGGCAGACCCCGATAGCCACCGCCTCGGTTTTAGAAACAGAGAAACATAGTTCGCCACTCGCATGTTAAAGTGCGCCAAACAACAACGCAGATAGGCCATCATGAGCAAAAAAACATTCTACTGGTACGACTACGAATCCTTTGGCCTAAGCCCGATGAGTGACCGCTTGGCGCAGTTTGGTGGTGTGCGTACCGATGAAGATCTCAATATTATTGGTGATCCTTTGATGATCTACTGCAAACCGGCAGACGATTTTTTCCCCAGCCCTACCTCCTGTTTAATCACCGGTATCACGCCGCAAAAAGCGCTGGCGGAGGGGCTGCCCGAGGGGGAGTTTATTCGCCAGATCAATCAACAGTTCAGTGAGCCTAGCACCTGCGTACTCGGTTATAACAATTTGCGTTTTGATGATGAGTTTACCCGCCATGTGCTCTACCGCAACTTGATGGACCCTTATGCCCGCGAGTGGCAAAACGGCTGCAATCGTTGGGATCTGCTGGATGTGGTGCGCATGGCCCGTACCCTTCGCCCCGATGGGGTTGAGTGGCCGGTGAATAATGAAGGCCGCCCTTCGGTTCGCCTGGAAGATCTTACCGTGGCAAACGGGATTGCCCATGAGTCGGCGCACGATGCACTCTCTGATGTTTATGCCACCATCGCCATGGCAAAACTGATTAAAGAGCAGCAGCCGAAGCTGTTTGAGTATGTCTATAACAACCGCAGCAAACGTAAATTGAGTGAGCTGCTTAACCTGCGTGAGCAGAAGCCGGTGATCCATGTTTCGGGAATGTACCCGATGGAGAAGGGCAATATGGCGGTAGTGGTGCCGGTGGCGGAACACCCTACCAATAAAAACGGTGTGGTGGTGTATGACCTGAGTGTTGATCCCACGGATCTGATCAACTTGGGGGTCAAGAAAATTCACGAACGGCTCTTTACCCGCAGTGATGAGTTGCCGGAAGGGGTTGAGCGCATCCCGCTGAAAACCGTGCATATTAATAAGTGCCCGGTGATCGCCCCCTTTATGACACTGGATGGTAAGGCAGCGAAAAAATACGGTATTGACCTCAACCGCTGTCGCCAAAATTTGGCGGTTCTACAGGCCGCCCCGGGGATTGCAAAAAAGGTGCAGCAGGTGTTGTCGGAAACAAAATTTGAAAAACGTACCGACCCTGACCATATGCTCTATGGTGGCGGTTTTTTCAGCCCGGATGATAAATCCCGCATGACGCAAATACACGCCATGACACCGGAGGAGCTGGTGGGGTTTGAGCCACCGTTTGATGATAGCCGTCTGCCCGAAATGCTGTTCCGCATGCGTGCGCGCAACTACCCTGAAACCCTCACCGCAGAAGAGCAGCAGCGCTGGCAGGTATTTCGTAAAGAGCGCTTGGATTTGGAGGCTTATCTGGCGGAGCTGGGTGAGTTGCGCTCAGCGCCTGAGCGTACCGATAATGAACGGGCAATATTGGACGAGTTGGAGAGCTATGCCCGAAAGCTGGTGGCAGGGTAGTTTACTTAACCCGGACAATTCATAAATTATGCACAATCTCGCTTGTCTACTGATTCCACAGGAAATATTTCTTCAGTCGTTCGTCATCACTGATACGAAGCTCCTTCATAAATTCCCCTGTGAAACCAATACCCTGCGCGATTTTTGCGCAAATTCATGAAATGTCCGGGCTAAACTTCATCACATCCCCACAACTGTGCCGCCCCACGAACCCCTGAGCTGTCACCGTGCCTGTTTTTCAGAATCGGGGTGTTGAATTCATCGTTAAAAACGTAGTGAGCTACCCGTTCGCGCCCTTCGCTGTAGAGTCTCTCGATGTTGGATAGCCCGCCACCCAGTACGATGGCATCGGGGTCGAGCAGATTAACCACGCTGGCCAGAGCGCGGCCAAAGTGATCGAAAAAACGCTGCATTGCTGCTTCTGCCAACGGGTTGCCCTGCTGGGCCAGTGTGACAATATCTTTGGCGGTTAGTGCCTGATTGCCGCCGTGTCGCTGATAGTCGGCGGCAAGGCCTGGGCCGGATATCAGGGTTTCCACACAACCGTTTTGGCCGCAATAGCATGTCGGGCCATCCTGTTTCAGTATGTTATGCCCCCACTCACCGGCAATGTGTTGATGCCCTTGGTGCAGTTGGTTGTTGAAGATGATGCCCCCGCCCACACCGGTACCCATAATCACACCAAAGACCACATTATGGCCCTGTGTGGCACCATCCCGCGCTTCACTCAGAGCAAAGCAGTTGGCATCGTTGGCGATGCGTAGCGGACGGTTGAGTCGTTGTTGCAGATCATCAAGCAGTGGTTGGCCATTCAGGCAGGTGGTGTTGCAGTTTTTCATCATTCCGCTCACGGTGGAGAGTGCACCGGGGGTGCCGACGCCGATGGTGCAGCGCTCTCCGGCCTCTTTTTCCAGTTGGCCTGCCAGCTGTACAATCGTATTGATGATCGCTTGATAGCCTTCAGTGGCGGGTGTTGCTACGCGCAGGCGAGCCTGTTCTTTTCCATGGCGATCCAACACCACGCCTTCGGTTTTTGTGCCGCCTAAGTCGATACCCATTTGCATTTTTCTACCGCCTGGTTAGTCAGTTTTGACTGTTTTATGTGGGCCGAAGCAAAGCCCGTAGTTGTTCAAGGCCCTTACATTTATCCCTGTAAATGCGTATATTACGCAAAAAATGCACCACCCCAGAGAACTGTTTGCCTGAGCATTGTCCTATGTACCGAAATATGACTTGTTCAGAACGCCCTGAATTTAACAAAAAACACAGACCGACGACCACATGACCCTTTTACTGATTGTTTTGATCCCACTATTGGGTGCTTTGCTAGTGCCCGTGGCAGCTGCCCGTGGCCGCATGGGCGCAGCATGGATGGCGGGGGCATTGACCGCCACCGCGCTGGGCCTGTTATTAAGCCTTGCCCCCCAGGTATTTGCTGGCGAGATCTTGGTGAGCAGTTGGGCCTGGATGGCCGATATTGGTCTCTATTTCTCTTTCCGTCTTGATGGCTTGGGGCTGCTGTTTGCGCTGCTGATTCTTGGCATCGGCCTGTTGGTGATTCTCTACGCCACCTACTATCTGTCACCCAAAGACTCCATGCCGAAGTTTTTTGCCTACATGATGTTGTTCATGGGGGCGATGCTGGGGGTGGTGTTATCGGAAAATCTGATTCTGCTACTGATCTTCTGGGAGCTGACCAGCCTTACCTCATTCCTGTTGGTCAGTTTCTGGCGTCATCGCAGCGATGCCCGCCAAGGGGCGCGGATGGCGCTGGCGGTAACTGGCGGCGGTGGTCTCTGCCTGCTGGCTGGTATTCTGCTGCTGGGTGAAATTGTGGGCAGTTATGAGTTGTCGGTGGTGCTCGCCTCGGCGGAGTTGATTCAAAACCACGATCTGTATGCACCAGCACTGGTTCTGATTCTGTTGGGAGCGTTTACCAAATCGGCGCAGTTCCCCTTCCACTTCTGGCTGCCACACGCGATGGCAGCACCGACCCCGGTCAGTGCCTATCTGCACTCGGCAACCATGGTCAAGGCGGGTGTTTTTCTACTGGCACGTATGCACCCGGCGCTCTCTGGTGGTGACTTATGGTTTTACCTGGTGACTGCCGCCGGATTGGTCACGCTGGTATTTGCCGCTTACGTTGCGCTATTTCGACATGATATTAAGGGGTTGCTGGCCTATTCGACCATTAGCCACCTGGGCCTGATCACCTTGTTGTTCGGTTTTGGTACGCCATTGGCGGCAGTTGCCGGGGTGTTTCACATTATCAATCACGCCATTTTCAAGGCTTCACTGTTTATGGCGGCGGGAATTATTGACCACGAAGCGGGCACACGAGATATGCGCCGCCTCAGTGGATTATTTAAATATATGCCCTATACGGCGGTGCTGGCGATGGTGGCGGCAGCGGCGATGGCCGGTGTGCCACTGTTGAATGGCTTCCTTAGTAAAGAGATGTTCTTTGTTGAGACTCTGGCATTGCAGCGCCTAGATGAGTGGGCGTGGCTGATTCCTGCGCTGGCGACGTTGGCCGGTGTATTCGCAGTAGCCTATTCACTGCGTTTTATTCACGATGTCTTTTTCAATGGTGAGCCGAAAAACCTGCCCAAGGTGCCCCATGAGCCACCCCGCTGGATGAAGATTCCGGTTGAGGTATTGGTAACGCTCTGTCTGCTGGTAGGGGTATTTCCCGCCTTTACCGTCGGCCCGCTGCTGGCGACGGCGGCCGGTGGGGTGTTACAGGCCCCGCTGCCGGAGTACAGCCTGGCCATCTGGCACGGCTTTAATGAAGCAATTGTGATGAGTCTTGTTGCATTGGTGGGTGGGGTTCTGTTCTATCTGCTGCGCCATCGTCTGTTTGCCTTGCACGCCCGGCTGTCGCCGGGTGAGTTTGGTGCCAAACAGGTTTTTGATGGCCTGATTCGCGGGCTGTTGAATACCTCTCGCTGTATCACTCATCTGCTGGAAAACGGCTCTCTGCAACGCTATATGGCGCTATTAGTGGGAGCGGCGATAACCGTGGGTATCTATGCGGCAGCTCAGCACGGTGCGGTTAACTTTTCGATGTCAGGTACCTCGATTCCAATCAACGGGGTGGCGATTGCGATATTGGTTGGTTTGATACTGGCCGGATTGGGCACGGTGATTCTTCATCGCCATCGTCTGCCAGCGCTGGTGATGCTCGGGGTGGTGGGGCTGTGTGTTTCGTTACTGTTTGTCTACTTCTCTGCGCCTGATCTGGCATTGACTCAGCTCTCGGTGGAGGTGGTGACCATTATTCTGTTACTGCTGGCGCTGCACTTTATGCCCCAAGAGGCGAAGGCCGACTCCGGCAGTGGTCGACGCTGGCGAGATGCGCTACTGGCCGGGGGCGCGGGTATTGGTGTCGCTGGTCTGACTTGGGCGGTATTGACCTCACCGTTTGAGACGCTCTCTGGTTTCTATCTGGAGCAGAGCGTGCCGGGCGGTGGCGGTACCAATGTGGTGAATGTGATTCTGGTCGATTTTCGCGGCTTTGATACCTTTGGTGAAATCACTGTATTGGCGATTGCGGCGATTGGCATTCATGCGCTGTTGCAAAATCTGTTGATCAAACCCAATGAGCCGGGACGTTACGGCTGGGCACCGGCCAAGCCGCCACTGTTGCTGGAGGTGATTTCGCGGCCACTGCTGCCGCTGGCGCTGATGGTGGCGGTCTATCTGATGCTGCGTGGACACAATGAACCGGGTGGCGGCTTTATTGCCGGGCTGGTGGTGGGCATCGCGCTGGTGATGCAATATCTGGCCAGCGGTGTTGAGTGGACACAGGCGCGACTGCGGGTCGACTATTTCAAGGTGATTGCTGTGGGGCTGATTTTATCGCTGCTGACCGGTGTGGCCAGCTGGATATGGGGTTATCCATTTATGACCACCACCTTCACCTACCTCTACTGGCCAGTGGTAGGCAAGTTCGAGGTAGCGAGTGCAATGGTCTTTGACCTCGGGGTATTCCTGACGGTGGTGGGTATTACTATGGTGATTCTGGCAGAGCTGGGTAAGTTAAGTGGGCCGTTAGCACCCCGGCCAGTACAGAATAAAGGGGAGAGCCGCTGATGGAAATTTTGATCTCAACCGCCATCGGTTTTCTGGTCGCTTGTGGTATTTATCTGATGTTGCGTGCGCGCACCATGGATGTGGTGATCGGCCTGACTCTGCTGTCCTATGCGGTGAATCTGTTTCTGTTTGCCTCGGGGCGGTTGACCAGCAATGCGGCAGCCTTGATCTCACCTGATGCGGTGGTCTATGCCGACCCGTTACCCCAGGCGCTGGTATTGACGGCAATTGTTATCGGCTTCGGCATGACCGCTTTTCTGGTGGTGCTGGCAATTCGCGCCTTCGGTGATCTGGGCAATGATCATGTGGATGGGGAGGCAGGCAAATGATGGGCCACTGGTTGATTGTGCCGGTATTACTGCCGATGGTAGCGGCAATTTTGATGTTGCTGACTGCTCGTATGGGGCGGGCGGTGGAGCGGAGTATCAGCCTGCTGTCGATGCTGGGGCTGGTCGCCGTTTCTACCGTTTTGCTGAATGCCAGCCTGTCGGGTGATTATCAAGTCTACGCGCTGGGAAACTGGGTGGCACCGTTTGGTATTGTGCTAGTGCTGGATCGACTGAGTGCGTTGATGGTGCTGCTGACCTCGGTACTGGCGCTGTTCAGCCTGTTGTATGCCTGCAATGGACAGGACCGGGAGGGTCGCCATTTTCATGTGCTGTTCCACATGCAGTTGATGGGACTGAATGGCGCGTTCCTCACCGGGGATCTGTTTAATCTGTTTGTCTTCTTTGAAATCCTACTGATCGCCTCATACGGTCTGCTGCTGCATGGTGGCGGGCCGCTGCGCAGCCGTGCCGGACTGCATTACGTTATTCTCAATCTGGCCGGTTCGGCGCTGTTTTTGATCGGCGTCGGTACTATTTACGGCATGCTCGGCACCCTGAATATGGCAGACCTAGCGGTCAAGGTGGCCGAGGCAAATCCGGAGCAGTTACGCTTGATACACATTTCGGCGCTGTTGCTGATGGTGGTGTTCGGGCTGAAGGCGGCGCTGTTGCCACTCTACTTCTGGCTGCCGAGTGCCTACAGTTCCGCATCGGCACCAGTGGCGGCGCTGTTTGCGATTATGACCAAGGTGGGTGTCTACTCGATTATTCGCATCTTCATGCTGGTGTTTGGTATCGAGGCTGGAGTGCTGAGCAATTTGGCGCAACCTTGGCTGTTACCGCTGGGGCTGGTGACACTGGCGCTGGGCGCCTTCGGGGTACTCTCTTCTCGCTGCCTGCGCAAGCAAGTAGCCTATTTGGTGGTGGTCTCGGTGGGCACCCTGATTGCCGGTGTGGGGCTATTGACGGTGGAGTCGATGGCGGCATCGCTCTACTACTTGGTGCACTCCACCTTGATTACCGGCGGGCTGTTTTTGCTGGCAGATCTTATTGCTCGTCAACGGGGTGATGTGGGCAGTGAGCTGCGTATTGGCCCCACCGTAACCCAACCACTGCTGCTGTCGACGATGTTTTTCATCGCGGCACTGGCGGTGGTGGGCCTGCCGCCCTTGAGTGGCTTTATCGGCAAGCTGCTGCTGTTACAGGCAGCCGTGCAACAGCCGAGTGTGGTGTGGTTCTGGTCGGTTATATTGATCGCCAGTTTCTTTGCGCTGATCGCCCTGAGCCGAACCGGCAGTGCGCTGTTTTTAAAGACCGATGATACGGCGACAACCGGGGTACGTGCCGGAGGGGCGTCACTGCTGGCGGTAACGGCGCTGCTGTTGAGTAGTCCGCTATTGGCTGTTTATGGTGATGCGGTGAGTGGCTTTACCACCGCAACGGCAGAGCAGCTGATGGCACCGATGCAATATATCGAGGGAGTTCTGGGGCCGCAACAGAGCCCAATGGTGAGTCGTATGGGAGGTGAGCAATGAGTATTGTAAAACGGCTGCTGCCTCATCCGATCTTTAGTCTGGTATTGTTGATGGTGTGGCTGCTGTTAAATAACACGCTCTCCGCCGGACACATTCTGCTGGGTTCCATCATTGCGCTGGTACTGCCCTGGGCTACCGCCGGTTTTTGGGCTGATCGACTCCATCTGCACAAGCCGGGGTTGGCACTGCGCTTTCTGCTGCTGGTGTTGTGGGATATTACCGTGGCCAATATCCAGGTGGCAAAGCTGATTCTGAGCCCGCGTAGCAAATTGCGTCCGGCATTTGTTCACTATCCGCTGGATATGGATAATGATTTTGCGATCACGGTACTGGCCGCTACTATCTCCCTGACACCGGGCACCGTCTCCATCGATGTGAGCAGTGACCACCGTACACTGTTAGTGCATGGTCTGGATGTGGGTGATGAGGCGGCGCTGATTGCCGAGATCAAGTCGCGCTACGAAGCGCCCATCAAGGAGATTTTTGGATGTTAGCAAACGCTATTTTGATTGCCATGGCGCTGATCATTCTGGCGCTGGTTTTGAACATCTGGCGGGTAGTGATTGGCCCTGATATTACCGATCGTATTCTGGCGCTGGATACGCTGTATATCAACGCTATCGCATTGCTGGTGCTGTTGGGTATTCACATGACCAGTGCGGCTTACTTTGAGGCGGCACTACTGATTGCAATGATCGGCTTCATCGGCACCACCGCGTTGTGCAAGTATCTGTTGCGCGGCGACATTATCGAATAGGCGGAGAGTAGAGTGCTGGATATTATTATTTCGATTTTCCTGATTCTGGGTGCAGGCTTCGCGCTGGTAGGCTCGATCGGCCTGTTGAGACTGCCCGACTTTTACACCCGGCTGCACGGCCCCACCAAGGCGACCACCCTGGGGCTGGGTGCGTTATTGATCGCCTCAATGATCTACTTCAGCAGCCGGGGAGAGGTGAGCCTGCACGAGCTGCTGGTGACCCTGTTTCTGTTCATGACCGCCCCGGTCAGCGCCCATCTTCTGGCCAAAGCCGCCCTGCATCTGCGTATACGCTCTGAGGTTGATCTGCCCAAGGATGAGCAGAGCAAGCCATAACGGTATTGTCGCCGTTACCTCTCCATATCGAATTGCAGCGTGAAAAATACCGGTACCACACGGCTGATGCTGGGTAGTCCGGCCACCTCTCTCAGTTTTTCCACCCCTGTGGCAAGTGCAAAATCCCCGGCGTTGATCAGCAGAGGCTTGCTGGTGATGACCAGTAAGCGGGTCTCACTCAGTCGGGAGACCAGCAGTTCCAGCTTCAGGTGCTTGGTCTGGCCGTGCAAGGTGAAATCACCCATTACGTCGAGCTGCTTGCTGTTGCCCACTTGAATCGCCTTGATCTCTTTCATGTTTAACTGGGCATGGAAGCGGCTATCGGGGAATTTGACCACCTCGAACAGCAGGTCGCGCATCCGCTGATTGCGAATCGGAATGCGTGTCTCAACACTACTCAGGTCAATGCTGATCTCAGCACTGCCACTGCCATCAATATCGCCACTCAACTGCTTGAAGTGGTGGATCTCCGCAACATCCCCTTTCTTGATGCTGATGAAGCTGAGCTGTGAATGTGAGTTATTGAGAGACCACTGAGCCAGAGCCGCTGTGCTTATGCCCACCCAAAGTAGGCAGGTGAATAGAATGGTTTTACTGACTGACAGGGTAAGGCTGGTGTGTTTCACGTTTCTTCTCCATGTTGTTTGTTTGTCACTGACGTACTCATTTTCTATCTCAATTCTTTATCATTTTTGCTCCGCAGAGAGCAATGATAGGCTGCCTGTGTTGGATTAGTCTCGTTTTTTTAGAATTAGTTTAATGACAGAGGCGATTGTTCGATTGTTGAACGTGATTGGCATCAAGAGTACTGTTATCGTGCAACGGGTAACTACTCAGCGTATTCATCTTTTGCCTCAACTCTTCGTTATTTTCGTACTCAATCGGTCACATATGTCCTATATGCTCCCTCTTTCCGTGCGAAAATGCCTCGATTTGAGGCAAAATCTAAACACGCTGAACAGTTACCAACGGTATAAATTAACCTATAAATTTTGAAGAGGTGATCGCATGGCCCATGAAGATGATACTGATTACGGTCCACTGAACGGATTGATCGGAAGCTGGAGAGGCGATAAGGGGATGGACGTGGCACCAGAACCTGAGGGGCCGGACAATAATCCCTATTACGAGACCATCACGTTTGAAGCGGCGGGCGATGTGGATAATGCCGGGGAGCAGTTTTTAGCGATTGTGCATTACAAACAGCTGGTGCAGCGCAAATCCAACGATGAGGTATTTCATCATCAGGTCGGTTACTGGCTATGGGATGCAGAGAATGAACTGCTGATGCAATCGTTTACTATTCCCCGGGCCGTGGCGTTGGTGGCGGGGGGTAAGGCTTCAGTTAATGGGCAAACGGTTGTACTTGATGTGGCGGCGGGGGGTGACGCGGTTGAATGGCCGGTTGCCCAGTCGCCCTTTATGGTTAAAAAGGCGCGCACCCTAGCGTTTGAACAGCAACTGACCGTCTCGGGTGATCGCTTGAGCTATCGGCAGACGACGTTACTGGATATCTATGGAAAGCCGTTTGAACATACGGACCAAAATGAGCTACAGCGAGTGCGGTAAGCTGCTGTGAAAAACCCCTTCAGCCGATCGGGTGAAGAGGCTTTGGTTGAGTGCTTAAGGAATCTCTGAATCATCATGGTTTATTCAGCGTTGTGGTGAGTATTATGATTTAATTCTGGCAAATTCAAGGCGCATGCAAATGCGTGTCACATTACTGAAAGATGTACTTATCGAAAAAAATAAGCTGGACCGTTTTTTTGATGGCTATGTGCCAGTGGATTTGTGGCGGGCGGTCAATAAAAAATCAAATAATTCTATATATGAAGAGTGAAACCCTTCGTAACCGCGAAGACTACGAAGAACACCATCTTCAACTAACGCAGTTTTTTGAATTTATTAGTGTGTACTGCCATTCATGTGGCCACGCCACTGCTTGAGGCCAGAGACGCTGTTGATCTTTGCCTATGGAACCTCTGATTAAGTCCAATCACCGCTCTGCATGCACCTGAAACCAGAGTGGCGATTGGACTTAATCAGAGGTTCCCATGACGGTTGATTTACCCTTGTTGCCGATTCACGTTAAACTGTTCGCATCTATTGCCACCTCCTGGCGGTTGAATGGGTTTTGGGATTCCGATGATTTCATTGCAACAACTTACCGTCACCTATCCAGGGGCTTCTCGTCCTGCGCTATTGCCGACCTCGCTGTCATTTCAAGCGGGTGAACTGGTGGTGTTGTTGGGGGCTTCGGGGGCGGGTAAATCGACCTTGTTGAGAAGTATCAACATGTTAACCAAGCCCACCGCGGGCAAGTTGAAGGTGAATGGTCGAGTGATAAAGAGTGAGCGATCACTACGGGAACATCGCCGTGATAGCGCCATGATATTTCAGCAGCACCAATTGTTGCTACAGCAGAGCGCGTTGCATAATGTATTGTTGGGCCGCCTGAGTTACTACTCTTCACTGCGTAGCTTGTTACCAATGTCGGTGGCGGATAAAGAGCTGGCGCTGCACTGCCTAGAACGGGTGGGGCTGTTGGATAGTGCACTTGAACGAGTCGATCGCCTCAGTGGTGGCCAGCAGCAACGGGTGGGTATTGCCCGCGCCCTGGCGCAACAGCCGAAGGTGATTCTGGCGGATGAGCCGGTGGCAAGCCTTGACCCGGTCACCTCACAGCAGGTGCTTGATCTGCTCCATACCCTCTGTAAAGAGGATGGCATTACCGCCATTGTCAGCCTGCACCAGCTGGCGTTGGCGAAGAGTTTTGCCGAGCGTATTGTGGCACTCTCCCATGGGGAGGTGGTGTTTGATGGCCCTCTTAGCGAATTAAGTGACTCACAGGTTGTGTCTATCTACTCACAAACACACTATTCGGCTCTGCCATTATGACCATCACACCACAAAAATGGATCTCGATAGTTTTTGCTCTGTTAATCATGTTGCCGCTCTGTGCGGCAACAGCAGAGAACCCCGATACCCTGAAGGTTGCGCTGCTGCCCGATGAAGATGCGGCGACCATCATTAATAAACATCAGGGCTTTAAAGCCTATTTAGAACGCACGTTGCATAAAAACATTGAGCTGGTGGTCACCACCGATTACTCCTCGATGGTTGAGGCGATGCGCCATGGCCGTATTGATTTGGGCTATTTCGGGCCACTCTCCTATGTGCTGGCAAAATCGAAAAGCGACATCGAGGCCTTTGCCGCTAAAAGCAGAGAGGGCAGCCCCAACTACCAGGCGTTATTGATTGTGAATGCCGAAAAGGCTATTAGCCACTACGCGGATATCAAGGGGCAGGATATTGCCTACGGTGACCCCGCCTCGACCTCCTCCCACCTAATTCCAAAATCGATGTTGCTCAGTGCGGGGTTGCAGGCGGGTGATGATTATAGAGAGCACTTTCTCGGTGCCCATGATGCGGTAGCGATGGCGGTGCAACGCGGTCATGCGGCGGTGGGTGGTCTCTCTAAACCAATTTTTACCGCGTTGATTGAGCGGGGCTTGATTGATGCAGATAAAGTAACGGTTTTTGCCGAATCGAAACCCTTTCCACAATACCCCTGGGCGATGCGCAGCAATCTGAGTGCCTCACTTAAGGCACAGATTAAACAGGCCTTCTATACACTGCAAGATCCGCAGGTGCTGGCGGCATTTAAGGCAGATGGCATGGTGCCGATTACTGATGCCGATTACGATGTGGTGCGCCAGCTAAAACGGGATCTTAATTTATAAGATGGCTGAAGATCGTTATCAATCCATTTTGCAGCAGTTACAGCTGCGACGGCGACGGCGGGTATTGCAGGTGGCTCTGTTACTGTTGGTGATACTGCTGTGCAGCTATTTTGTCGGCCTGTTTGATGGGGCAAGGCTGCTGGATGGTATTCCCAGTCTGTGGCTAATGGCTCAGGAGAGTTTTCCACCTGACTTTACCGAGTGGCAAAGCTGGTTGTTACCACTGCTTGATACCTTAGCGATGAGCATTGTCGGTACCGCGCTGGCACTCCTGATGGCGCTACCGTTAGGAATTTTGGCGGCGCGCAACACCTCACCGCATCCACTGGTTTACCGATTTGTGCGAGGCATCCTTAACCTATTTCGTGCCATACCTGAGCTGGTCATGGGTATTCTGTTTGTGGCGGCGGTGGGCTTTGGTGCGCTACCGGGCGTATTGGCACTCGCTTTTCACTCCATCGGCATGGTGGGCAAGTTTATTGCCGAAGCGATTGAACATGCGGATAATGGGCCGATTGACGCGGTACGCGCCACCGGAGCCACCCCCTTTCAAGTGATTACCCACGGTGTCTTGCCACAGGTGGTTCCCCAGGTGCTGGATCTGGCACTGTATCGCTGGGAGTATAATTTTCGCGCCTCCACGGTCATGGGCATGGTGGGAGCGGGTGGCATTGGTCTTGAATTGATGAGTTCACTGCGGTTGATGAACTATGATGTGGTGGCAGCCATTCTGCTGCTTATCCTGCTGACCGTTACCCTGGTGGACACCACCGGTGCGGTGCTGCGTAAACGCTTTAAATAGCACGTACAAGAGTAAAATATTATGGCAGGTTCACTATTTGACCAGTTGAAACAAGCGGGTCTGGTTGATGAAAAAAAAGCTAAAAAAGCCAAACAGCAGAAGTATCAACAGAGCAAGAAAAAGAAGGGTAAAAAGGGGCAGGACGTTGGTGATGATGTTACTGCCGTTGCGGCGAAACAAGCGCAACAACAGAAGGCGGCGCGTGATCGCCAGTTGAATCTGGAGCGCCAGCAACAGCAGGCACAAAAGGCCGAACAAGCCGCCGTTCGCCAGATGATTGATAGCAACCGGTTACGTGATGTGGCAGGTGACGAACGTTTCAACTTTGTGGATGCTAATAAAGTCAAAACCGTTTACGTCAATAAGCCGGTTCACCAACAGCTTGTTGATGGGCAGGTGCGGGTTGCCGGTCTCGATGGTGGGTATGCATTGCTGCTGAAAGCAGTGGCAGAAAAGATTCATCAGCGGGATGCGACGGTATTAATTCCATTGGCAGTTGATGAGACATTGTCAAAAGAAGATCAGGATCACTACTCACAGTTTGAGGTGCCGGATGATCTGGATTGGTAGCCTCCTCAGCTGGTTGAAATAACAGAAAAACCGCCAGACAAATTGTTGTCTGGCGGTTTTTTTATGTCGGCTCATTTGTGCCGAAACCAGTCCGGTGATGATTCAAAAAAAGGTGGCTTTTTAGCCGTGAATTTATGTAGTGGTATTGCCTGATTTTGCATAGAGAAAAGCGGATTGTCTGCCTATACTTTTAATGTAAGTGAGAGCATCTTGGTGGTGCTCCATTTGCGGCGGAAGTGAGGCAAGAAAATAGCGTATAAACGCAACTGATGAGGACCCTATGATAGAGCAAGCAACCCCGAAAACAGGCCGAATTAACAGTGAATCAACTAACCAGATAACGGCGATTGTGGACTCGGCAATGAAACCGCTCAACAAGAAAGATATTTTTAAGAGTGGTCTTTATCCTTACAAAAAAATGATCAGCCGAGTGGAGTATGAAAAACAGAAGAAAGAGCTGCAAATTGAACTGCTGAAAATGCAGAGCTGGGTAAAGGAGAGTGGGCAGCGGATTGTCATTTTGTTTGAAGGGCGTGATGCCGCAGGCAAGGGGGGCACCATCAAGCGCTTTATGGAACACCTAAACCCCCGTGGTTCCCATGTCATTGCACTTGAAAAACCGACCGAGCGAGAGAAAGGCCAGTGGTACTTTCAGCGTTATATCAAACACCTCCCCACCGCGGGTGAAATCGTGATGTTTGACCGCTCGTGGTACAACCGCGCCGGTGTTGAGCGGGTCATGAATTTTTGCACCCCCAAGGAGTATCTGGAATTTATGCGCCAAGCGGCAGACCTTGAACGCATGCTGGTTCGCAGTGGGATTAATTTATACAAACTGTGGTTTTCGGTGAGCCGGGAAGAGCAGTTCCGGCGCTTTCAGCAGCGCCGGGGTGATCCACTGAAACAGTGGAAACTGAGCCCGATTGATCTCGCCTCACTGGATAAGTGGGATGATTACACCGAGGCCAAAGAAGCGATGTTTTTCTACACAGATACCGCCGACTCACCGTGGACAGTAGTGAAGTCAGATGACAAAAAACGGGCGAGAATCAATGCGATGCGCCACATCCTCAACCAAATCGACTATCCCAACAAGGATCACAAGGTGGTTGTGGAGCCTGACTCGTTAATCATCGGCAGTGCCAAGGATGTATTTGAAAAAGATGAGTATTGCAGCTTGCGCTAAACGCTGCTTTTCAGGTAACTGCTCAGCGTGTTTAGGTTTTTCCTAAAATCGAGGCATTTTCGCACGAAAATAGGAAACATATAGAGCATATATGACCGATTGAGTGCGAAAACAACCAAGAACTGGGGCAAAAAATGAATACGCAGTAGTGACCTTTTCCGAGTGCAATTAACCGAAAAGTGAGAGTGGATATGACACACAAACATCTGGTTCATGCCAAGCATATTGTGAGTGCCTTTAAAAACAAACTAAGCAAGAGTGGTGTGGATCACGTGGGTGAAAAACACTTTGATGAGCTTGAGCTGCTGATAGAGTCCGCAGTCAGCACCGCAGTGCTGGAGGAGGTTGAGCATGCTCTGGACAAGGTGCAGGCGGTGGTGACATCACTGCGCAAAGATGTGGAGCATGTGTGAGCCGTACCGGGGTACTCTCCTTGCTATCAACCGTTGTTTAAATGCCGGGACTGGCGCTTGGGCATTGCTGTTTGTCGGCCTTCGCCTCTAGCCGGCGTTGTCGATGTGTTGAGAAACTTGGGGTATCCCTTGATGCCTGATGCATTAAAATCGTTGAGTAGTGATTTTTCAATCACCCCCTTTTCAAGATCAAACAGAGCTTGTGCTCCGCTGTGGAGATATTCAAACAGCTTGGGCAGTGCAATTTTATGGGTCTGCCGGGTGGTGGCGAATAACCAGTCGCTAAGGGCGAGAAAATTGTTGAACGGGCTGTTGGCCAGTATCAGCGGCAGGGTGTTGGGAAAGCGCCCCGAGTTGGCGATAAGATCCCAGTAACGGGTGAAGCGACTGAGCCGCTGCATGGTGGCAAAGTCAATCAGACTGGTGCTGAGAATGTTGTAGGGCGGATGGGGGTTGAAACGCAGCTGGTACGTTTCAGTATGGCGTATTAACGGCGTACCTCTCAGCCGTTTGAGTATGCCCACCTGAATCTCATGGGGGGTTAGATTAACCAGCGTGTCGAAGCTCTGCTGTATGCTGCTGATATCCTCTCCCGGCAAGCCAATAATCAGATCGGTGTGCATGTGGGCATGGCTCTCCTGGCTTAACCAGAGGATATTGTCAGCGCTTTTTTGGTTATCCTGACGGCGGCTGATGTTGTGTTGCACTTCGGGGTTGAAGCTCTGCACACCAATCTCAAATTGCAGTGACCCCGCCGGAAAACGTTTAATCACCTCTTTTAGGCGCTCGGGTAGATGGTCGGGAATCAGCTCAAAATGGAGGAACAGTTTCTCATCCAGTCGCTCCAGAAAAAACGCCATAATACGAATGCTGGATTCCACTTTGAGATTGAAGGTTCTGTCGACAAATTTAAACCGCCTTGCACCCCGCTCATAAAGCCGCTCCATTTCGGCCAAAAAGGTATCCAGATCGAAAGGGTAAGCGGTTTTATCCAGTGAAGAGAGACAGAACTCACACTTAAACGGACAACCCCGTGACGCCTCCACATAGATGACACGATTTTTAATATCATCATCCGTATAAAAGGCGTAGGGCAGGGTCAGCTCACTGATGGGCGTGCTATCGGATGGGTGTATTTTCATCAATGGTTGCGGCCCATTGAGTATCTGTTGGCATAGTTTGCCAAAGCTGCGATCGGACAAACCACACATCACATAATCGGCTTGGGCCACAATGGCTTGCTGGTCATGTTCAAAGCTGACTTCCGGGCCGCCCAGGACAATTTTTACCTCGGGAGCCACCTGCTTGAGAATGGCAACCAGCCGGGTGCTCTCTTCAATGTTCCAGATATAAACCCCAATCCCAATGATTTTTGGCCGCCTGGCGAGTAGTTTTTCGGCAATATCAATCGGACGCATCTGAATGGTGAACTCGATGATCTCACTCTCACCCTGTAGCTCTCCCATATTGGCCAGCAGATAACGCAGCCCAAGAGATGAGTGGCTGAAGCGAGCATTGAGTGTGGTGAGGATAACGGTCATGGGTGCTTCAAAATTGTGTTGGCGAAACGTGATAATAGCACCATAAGATTTACCAGTGCGCCATCAATATTACCTTGATGATGCGCTGGCTATTTTTTCCTCCACCAACCGGCTAAAGCCTCGACCTCCAAAACCCAGCCCTGGAGGTCGAGGCTTTAGCCGGTAAGGGTCGCCCGCTTACCCGGGAAGTAACCAGGCAGCGGGCTGTTGCTCTCCTTAGAGCGTTTTTAAATACTCAACAAGCGCCCAGCGTTCGTGCTCTTTCAACAGCGGGCCGATGACACCTTGAGCCCCTTTGTTATCGCTGAACTCATGCCCTGAATTAAAGTTACCATGACGAGCATTTGGCCCGGATACAACCACTTTGGTTAACGCCTTGGTCTTGCTCAGGCCATCCTTTTTGGTTGAGATAAAGCCCACTTTTACCGGGTTAAACTCCAAATACCCCAAATAGAGTGTTGAGGCTCGCTCTTCTGCCGGAATCAGTATTTCATACAGAGAGGCAACCGACGCGTTATGTAAAAACGGTGCGGTTGCCCAGATACCATTTAACGGCCTGGCTTTGTAGGCTTTGGGTGCCTGCAAACAGTTGGGGCGCCCACCGTTCATTAATTCACGTTTTTTCGGACTGATATTGTGTTTGTCGTAGTAGAAATTGATGGCTCGCTCCACCGTTAGACCCAGCGCAAATGCGAACGGTGTTGCCGGGCCACTGGTGACCTGTACAGGCTCTCCACCGGGCAGGTTGCAGACTGTTCCACTCATATCCATTCCGCTGATATCGACGGTACGCGTCTGTAAAATATTTGACTGCGCGGTATCGGTGCCAATCTCACTGGTAGGAATGAGGTTAAGTGCCAGGTAGTTTGCACCGTCAGGGGTGATCTTTTTCCAATATTTATCTGTCCAGAACTTGCCACTGCTGATCACCGGGAGGTGGCACGACTCGCAGTGTTTTTCATACAGCTTTTCACCCTCTGACGCTAACACCTGATTGATCGTGCCGAGGATGTTTTCTGGCCATTTTGGTGCTTTTAGGCCATTAAAAGCCTTGCTCTTTTGCGGATGATTGCCTGCCAATAAACGCTCCATTTCGAATAGAGCTCCCACCGCAATCGACGAATCAAACTGGTCAGGCCCCGGCTCCAGGTTTAACCAAGCGGCAACACCCATTGACTCACCCGCATTGCGAATCATCGGCTGCATGATTGAACCATCGTATTGAACCCAATCAAACCAGCTTGTAGTCCAAATATGTGGGTAGTTCACGGGGGCATTGGTGGGAACAATATTGGCCGAATTATAAGCACCGAACACCGTGTTACCAATTCGGTTGAGGGCATCAAGTCGGGTGAAACCCTCCTCCACACTCTCATCTTTGGTTTTTAAGATACTGATAAGCTCTGCTTTAAGACCCTTAATGACCGCCTTGTAGGTTTTTTCAAATCGAGCATTCAGCTCGGAAAGCGGTATGTTGGGGGTTTCGGCCTGTAGTTTATTAATGACGGCGGTTTTAAACCTGGCACGTCGTGGCTGGTCAATATCGGTCTCCATAAGGGAGACTCCCATCGCCTTGATCATTAACGTTATATTAGAGACCGCAGGCCCGCCATCAATGCGAATGCTGGTTCCCTGGTAGGTCATGTGACCGGTATGGCAACCGGCACAAGTCAGGCCGATCGCGTTGTAGGTTCCACCATTGACTAAGTCCGGTATTCCGGATGTTTTGGCAAAACCAACCGGCAGCTCATCGGGGTTTACCGCCGTTTGGGGGCTGGGAATATACCCAAATTTTTGTAGAAACTTTGTAGAGCTGAACTTTACTCTCCCCTCTCCCTTGTACCAGCTTTTGAGATTGATCGGTTGTTCCAGCTCAATAAACCACTCATAAGGAATGGGCAGTGTCGCAGTGCCTTGGGTTTCGTGATGAAACCACTGTCGCTGTTCATCACTCCACCCTTGATCAAGCCATACGGCTACCTTCTCTTCGGGTTGGTCCGGGGTATTGGTACAGGCGCTCAGAAAAAGCAGGGAGGCACACAAGCCAAATAGTTTTCTATTCATAGTTCACTATCCTTGTTGAGATGTTGTTGTGGTAATAAGAGGCTACGATTTACCGTAACCTGATCAAAGGGCGGGCCCTTTATCTGATGGGGAGATGAAAGCTCATTAAACAGCAGATTAACCTTAAAAAGTTGCTATTCATGCGGTTAAATATAAGAGGTTGACAGCTTAAGTCAAGATTTGAGTTTTTTGGGCCACTCAGTGTTGCGGTGCATGGAATGCACCCTACCACCTTTCGTTATCCCAATGCCTCTTACAAAAATTTTATCTAGTTAGGTTGTATCAGCATTAAAAATAATACATCATTCACGCTCCGCATAAAGTGCTAAAAATTAAAGCCGTATGTATTCAATTTAGGGAAATATAATGAAAATGAAGTTATTAAAAGTGAGTATATTAGCAACAATGGTTGCTATCTCTTCCAATGTATTAGCAGAAGAGAGTACCTCTAAAGCCCCTGGCTCAGGCCCCAACCCATTTTCTGACTGTGGTATCGGTGCGGCCTTATTTCCCACTGTTTCATGGGCCGCTGTTACCTCAAATGTCATATGGGATATTGGTACAACGGGTCTCACATCCGCAACTGCAAGCCCTGAGACTTGCTCAGGTAAAAACATAGCCGCAGCACTATTTATCAATGATACGTACGAAAACCTTGCTGAAGAGACAGCGAAAGGTGAAGGTGAGCATTTAACTACGCTGCTAAATATATTTGAGTGTGGCAATAATAAGCAAGCCGTTATCTCAACACTGCGTTCTGATATGGGTGAAAGCCTGTCTTCATCTGCTTATGATGCAAAATCACATACAGAGAAAGCATCTTCATATTACGATATGGCAAAATCAGCAAGCCGTGAGTGCTCTGCGTAATAAGCTTTAATAAAGGCTACAGGCATATGGCCTGTAACCTTTATCTACAAATTCCCCAGTAATAATTAATAACCTTTCAAGTTCAATCCATTGATTAAATTTCTCAAGTACATTCTTTTTTTCCTTGTTTTCATCATTATATCTAACAGCTCTTATGCTGATATGAATAATGATATTAGTTCGATAGAAAAAATGAAGCTAAGTGAGCACCCTACTTGGCACAAACTTCTCTTCTATGAATCAAGTGGTACTCTCAGTCAGCAAACAAAAAGTGCCGTACTCACGGATGGTTTCTTTTTATCAAAAAATGGGCGCTTTGATCCTAAGTCTGAATTGCTCGCGACATTACATGCATTTATACAGCCTGAGAGTGAGGTAGCTGATACACATGCTCAATGTGTTTTTAGAGGTCGATTTCTCTGGTTAAAACAAAAATTAGCGTGGACAGAAAAGGATTTAACTTTTCAAAAGTGTACTGAATATGAGGCGTGGTCATCTAACGGATCTATTACATCCATTAGCGTTGTTTTAGCATCTGGCTATCTTGGAAACCCGGCATCATATTATGGGCATCTATTAATTAAAATGAATTTGCAGGGCACAGAACTAAAAACAAAATTAGAAGATGTCAGCATAAATTATGGTGCAATTGTTCCTGAGAATGAAAACCCTATTACTTATATAGCTAAAGGGCTATTTGGTGGATATGATGCGGGATTCAGCAATATTCAGTTCTATTTCCATAATCATAACTATGGTGAAAATGAAAATAGGGATCTATGGGAGTACGAACTAGATCTTTCGTATGATGAGACACAGCTGATTGTTGCTCACACGTGGGAGGTTATGAAGCATACTTACACCTATTATTTCCTGGATAAAAACTGCGCATATAGACTTGCAGATTTACTGGAGATCATAGAGGGCATTAATCTCCTTCCTGATAACCCGTTATGGGTTATGCCACAAAGCTTGATACAGAAACTGAATGCATTTAGCCGAAAGGGTAAACCTTTAGTGAAGTCTACGGTATACCGGCCCTCTCGACAAAGTCGCTTATATCATGGCTATTCTAATCTCGATGAGCAGGGAAGAGATTCAGTTAAAAAGATTGCTTATGACATAAGCATGCTAGAAGAGAGTGACTTTTTAGATACGGGTGTTACATCAAAACAAGAGATTGTGGATGTATTGCTGGACTATTATCAATATGCTCGTAACCCTGACCTATTAGAAAAAGACATAAACAATAGTCATTACCGAAAGGTTCTAGCTACAAGATATCAATTACCTCCAGGAAAACCTACCGCTATATTTTCACCGGAAAATATGCCCCACATGGGAAGAAACCCAAGTATGTTTAATATAGGTGTACTCCATAATGATGCATTGGGCTATGGCTATAGCCTTCGGATAAGGCCTACTTATTACGATACATTGGATTATGATTATGGGCATGTGAAAAATGCGCAGCTCTCTATGGCTGACCTGAAATTAACCTTGTTTGACAATCGGGTTTACTTGCGCAGTTTTGATATTGTTAATATCGATAGTGTAAATAATTATGCGACAGGATTACCCGGTGATACAGGTAATAGCTGGAAGCTTAAGTTTGGACTGGTAAGACAAAATTTATTATGTGAAAAATGTATCATTTTTCGTGCTCAGGGAGATATGGGGAAAACAGTATCATTCAGTAATAGCATGGTTGCTGGTGCCTATGTTGGCGGAGCTATTCATAACAATAAAAACAGTGAAGGGAATGTATTTTTAAGGGCATCAGCATTCTTAAATATTGCCTATGGTGATAAAAATCGATTAAGAGTCGAAATGGAGCAGAGAACTTATTTAGAAAGCCCAGTGGATAACCAATTTAAAGGTAGTGCTTGGTGGCGTTATAAACTATCGAGAAATTCAGATGTTCGACTGGGATATGAACGAAATAGGGTAAATGAACTTTCAACATCAATGAGTTTCTACTGGTAAGCCCCTGTGTCAGGATGGTTATCACTCCTCTCAGCCAGGTAGGGTGCGTTTTACGCACCGGCAACCTACTTCAATGCAGGCAGCATTTTTTGAATTTTTTACCGCTACCGCTACCGCAGGGGCAGGGGCAGGGGCAGGGGTCGTTGCGACCGGCATTGGGTGTTTCGTTAACGATAATTTCGTTGGGGCGGCGCTGGGTGACAAAGTAGTCGAATAGTTGTCGGGTGTTCTCTTCGATGGCGGCTTGCTGGGTTTCGACCTCACTTTGTGACATCTCTCTGAGTTCATCAATATGGTGGGCGGTGCCAAATAGCGCAATGGGTTTCAGCAGCTGTTTTAACCGCTCTAAATCATCACCGGCAACGGGCTGCCAGAGCACTAGACTCTGCACAAAGTCGATGCACCACTCATCGACGATTAATATGGCTTTTTCTGAATATTCCTGTTGTAGAAAGAGGGCGCTGTAGTTTCGCCCCCACACGGCATGTTCATTTCTTTAAGCGGCCAAAGAAATGAATTCAGGATATTATTTTCAGGGGTTAGATCATCTTCTGTTCTACTTGTTCATGTGTCTGGCCATTTCATCAAATTGCTCGATGACGATACCTTTGGGCTCTGCTGTAAAACGACTGACTAGCAGAATGGTACATGTGCAGAGAATAAAGCCAGGAACGATCTCATACATTAGTGAACTGAGGCTTTCACCATTGATGGTGATAGGAGCATAGATCCAAATCAGTACGCTGGCCGCACCCACCAGCATGCCTGAGATGGCTCCCGCAAGGGTCATGCGTTTCCAGTAGAGGCTGAGGATGATTACCGGGCCAAAGGCCGCGCCAAAGCCTGCCCAGGCATTACCTACCAGGGAGAGGATGGTGCTTTCACGGTCATAGGCTAATACAATGGCCACCAGTGCAACAATCACTACGGAGATGCGGCCAACCAACACCAGTTCTTTCTGGCTGGCTTGCCGACGTACAAACATATGGTAAAAGTCACCCGTGAGTGAGCTGGAGGTGACTAATAGCTGGGATGAGATGGTGCTCATGATGGCTGCCAGTATGGCGGCGAGAAGGAAGCCTGCGATCAGTGGGTTGAAGAGGGTCTGCGAGAGCATGATAAAGATGGTCTCCGCATCGGCCAGCTCAACCCCTGATTTTTGTACATAGGCGAGTCCTACCAGGCCGGTTGCCAGCGCACCGATAATGGTTACAATCATCCAGCTCATACCGATACGGCGAGCGGTTTTCACATCTTTCAACGAGCGGATCGCCATGAAGCGTACGATGATGTGGGGCTGGCCAAAATAGCCCAGACCCCACGCCATCGCCGAGATTACGCTAAGAAGTGTCGCACCGGTAAACAAGCTCATCATGGTCGGGTCAACACCATTTATCAGGCTGCTCATTTCACCTACTCCACCAACCTCAGTAAAGGCGACTAGCGGTACCAGAATCAGCGCAATAAACATGATGCAGCCCTGTACAAAGTCGGTGGTGCTGACTGCCAGAAAGCCGCCAAACACGGTATAGGCGACCACGACGCCTGCGGTAACGTAGAGGCCGGTGTCATAGCTCATACTGAAGGCGCTTTCAAACAACTTACCTCCCGCCACCACGCCGGCGGAGGTGTAGAGGGTGAAGAACAGAATAATCACCACCGATGAGAGTAGGCGCAATAGCCGCGTATTATCGTTAAAGCGATTCTCCAGATAATCGGGGATGGTGACCGAGTCGTTCGCTACCTCAGTATAGACTCGCAGTCGTGGTGCGACGATCAGGTAATTGAGAAAGGCACCAATCACCAGGCCAATGGCGATCCAGGCACTGCTCATCCCAGAGAGATACATCGCGCCTGGCAGGCCCATTAACATCCAGCCACTCATGTCTGACGCGCCGGCTGACAGCGCGGCCACGCTTGGGTGGAGATTGCGTCCACCAAGCATATAGCCCGAGACATCATTAGCGGTTACCCGATATGAATAGACACCTATTCCGAGCATGACAATAAAGTAGATGGCGAGTG
The DNA here is from genome assembly GCA_022712945.1 of Gammaproteobacteria bacterium. Taxonomy (GTDB): domain Bacteria; phylum Pseudomonadota; class Gammaproteobacteria; order RBG-16-57-12; family RBG-16-57-12; genus JAFLJP01. Next base: position 31,851 of record JAFLJP010000049.1, read on the forward strand.
AAATTGCTGTGCCGAGTTCCAAAATGTTTCTCCAGATATTTTTTGTGAGGGACTGCTTTTTGTTAGCCCGGATATTTCATGAATTTACGCAAAAATCGCGCAGGATGTTAGTTTCACAGGAAAATTTATGAAGGAGCTTCGTATCAGTGATGACGAACGACTGAAGAAATATTTTCTGTGGAATCAATAGACAAGCGAGATTGTGCATAATTTATGAATTGTCCGGGTTAGACATTAAATCTCCGATTTTCGGGGAAACCCACTACACTATGGTGATGGATTTATTGCGGTTCAGCTGCGTCCTTGTGTATGCAGCGTCGCCACAGCGAGCGCATCCAGAATAGCGAAGTGTGAGTGCAGTTGCCAGTGCCGATTTTGTGATTGATTAGACGCGAGCCCATCACGCGCGATCCCATCACGAAGTCAACCGTCAGCCTAGTGCAGCAACCACCCTATATTGATGGGTCAGTTGTTCTGTCTGTTTTCGTGGCAAGGCGTGCTTCGCAGGGAATGGTTGTTCCCTTCACAAGAAGCACAACGCAGCCATGGAAGCAGACAGAGCAACCCTTCGGGCGACCCTGTGGCATTCCGCCTCGGCGTTACAGCTCTTACCAAGGGAACAACCATTCCCCGCGAGCTGTGCCTTGATGCGAAATGCCACAGGGTCGCTGACCCATCAATATAGGGTGGTTGCTGTACTAGTGATGCAGGCCCCTATACCCCATCCTAAAAGGCTAAGGGGATGGGGTGTGAAAATAAATCAATAGTGGCAATGTTTGTGCAATATGCACATGTGGTCTATTATTTAACCAATAGCCATATTTAAGGTCTGCGCAATGTCAGCACTTGAACAACACGCCCCCCAGCCTGAGCCTGAGGCGGTACTCGCTAAGGCGGTTTTGAATGCCTCCCTGCAACTTGGTCTGAAACAGGCTGATCTAGCGGCGGTGTTGGGTATTCACCGTACTGCGGTGAGCCGCTTGAAGAGTCTCCCAAGTCTAGACCCCAAATCGAAGCAGGGGGAGTTGGCGTTGTTGCTGATCCGAGTAGCGCGGGCATTGTTTGCGCTCACTGGTGGTGATAATGATTGGATTCAGCATTTTATGCAGACATCTAACAAGGTTACTGGCGGTGTGCCTGCTGAGCAGATTAAGAGTATTCAGGGGTTGATGCGGGTATTGCAGTTTGTCGATGGTGTGCGGGGCAAGGTGTAGTGATCTGGCAGGATGCTCAGGGAGAGCAGCAGATTGGAGCGATATCTGGCACACTTTATCGATTAGTAGAGAGCCAGGAGCAGGTGGCGACTCTGGGCTATGTGGATACTCTTGAGGAGCAGGCGCTGTTGGAGGAGATGTTGGAGGGGGTAAAGCCACCCTACCCAGAGCAGAGCGATAAACTCCACTATTTGCTGAAAACCCCGTTCCGTTACCCACCCCTTGAGTGGGGTTCCCGTTTTGGAAAGGCCCACGAGCCTAGCCTATTTTATGGTGGTGGTTCTGTGCCAACAACTCTGGCGGAATCCGCCTACTACCGCTTTGTTTTCTGGTATTCCATGGAAGGTGAACGAGCAAAGCCAACTATTCGCAGCGAGCACACGCTGTTTGCTGTCGACTATCGTACTCAGCGCGGTGTTCGTCTGCAGCAAGCGTCGTTTGATCAATTCCAAGCGCAGCTTACCCATCCCTCTGATTACGGCTCAACCCAGACATTGGGTCGTGCGATGCGGGAAGCCGAGCTGGAGGCGTTTGAATATAGCTCCGCACGTGACCCGGGGAAAGGGCATTGCGTTGCGTTGTTCACCCCAAAACCGTTTCGCCAGAAGCGCCCCAAAGAGATGAACCAGTGGCTTTGTGAGATGAGTGCCACAGAGGTCTCGTTTAAACAGTTGGCGGTTAATGAGATCAGTCACTTTCCCTTGGAGCTGTTTCTATTTGAGGGTGAATTGACGATGCCCGCGTGAATAAGGTTTTGATGAATTATTTATCTTCTAGCTTCCATTGAGTTGATCAGCTTTGGTAAAATCAATATCGCTGTTATTCAACAGGATTTTCCTTGGAGTGCTCCGTTCTGGTTATTTTCCCCATACTAATATCCTCCTTTGTAATATAGATCGCGCTCTTTTTTGATTGCTTTACGCACAGATATAAGCCTTGTTACACCTTTCTCTTTCATCGTATATACCACGTACAGTAATTTGGTACGACTATCGTGACCAATGAGAATCCAGCGTTCTTCATCATAATTATATCTGCTATCTTCGAATTCAGGTCCCTACCCGTGAACCCAATCGGATCTTTTGTGGTTCATCTTCCCGTTTCGGGATCATAATTCTGTGTGAGCGCATCGGTGCGGTGATAGTGGTCAGCTGTCCGCTGGTTGAGTGACCAGAAGCTGAATTTCCTTCACAGAAATTCCCTTCTCCAACCGTGAAATCAACAGTGGTTCCAGCTGATACACCAGAACCGACTCGGCCACAAGCCAGGTAGGGTGCATTTTACGCACCGGCAACCTACTTCAATGCAGGCAGCATTTTTTGAATTTTTTACCGCTACCGCAGGGGCAGGGGTCGTTGCGGCCGGCATTGGGTGTTTCGTTAACGATAATTCCGTTGGGGCGGCGCTGGGTGACAAAGTAGTCGAATAGTTGTCGGGTGTTCTCTTCGATGGCGGTTTGCTGGGTTTCGATCTCACTTTGTGACATCTCTCTGAGTTCATCAATATGGTGGGCGGTGCCAAATAGCGCAATGGGTTTCAGCAGCTGTTTTAGCGGTTCTAAATCATCACCGGCAACGGTTTGCCAGAGTGTCAGCCCCCGCATGAAACCGGCGCACCACTCGTCGACGATTAGCACGGTTTCATCTTGGTATTCCCGTTGCAAAAAAAGTGCGCTATAGGTCTGGCTTCGCAGTGCACGGACAATCTGATTGTAGAAGGTCATGATGGCTGAGGTGAACAGGTTGGCGGTTGCCTGGTCTGGGAAACTGGGCGTTACTTTTTCTCCGCCCCAGATGACAGGCATCCATTTGGAGGGGAGGATGGTGGTGGGTGAGCAGGTGATGGCAGTAAAGAAACCGTCTAGGCTCGAACTGTTGTAGATGGATTGATCGTTGCCGTACTCCAGCAGGTAACCCTCCAGCTCTTCATCCAGAGAGATTTCCATTTCCTCTGTTGATCCCGGTTCCAGTGCCGGTTGATTCTGCTGCTCACGGCTGTAGACGTAGCCGTAATCCGGGCGCTCGGTTTCGCGTTCATCCCGTAAGCCGAGGGCGATTTCGATATCTTCGATGTCGCCCACGGTAAAGAGGTCGATCATTTGGTGTTGGCAGAGGGCCTGAATCTCTTTGATCGATTCCACCGCTTTGAGGTCGATCAGATTGCAGAGCACCAGTGTGTTCAGATCCGGGGTTGTTTTATCGAGCAGTGCACACTGTTTGGTGAGATAGGTGACGGAAAGCGTGCGGCTGGCGGGTATTTTTTCGGCGATATTTTGCAGTGCTTGGGCGGCGATAATCCGAGCCACTTCACTGTTGTGGGTGTCCAATAGAAAATCACCAAGCGGTTGCTGTGCGGCGACTCCGATCATCGCCATGACGATGGGCAGTTCACTGGCGGCGTTATGATCGTGAATCAGGATATTAAAACTGGCCACCAGTTCTGGAATGGCGCTGTCATCAGCCAGTTGGCCCAAGGTGCGCCAAATGTGTTGTGGTACCCACACCTCTTTGCTCTCAACGGGGGCATTCAACAGTGTGCTGTCGATGAGTAGTTCGAGCAGTTGTGGTAGGTCATCTTTGCTCAGGCCCAGTTTGAGGTAGTCTATCCACGGGGTGTTGTGTTCAATCTCACCCAGGGTGAAGAGCTTTTGCACGGCATCGTTGTTATTTTTCATGACTTGTTCAGAGGTTCCTTAAGGGATGTAGAAGAAGTTAACGTACCGTTATTACGCCGGGCAAAAAGACAAGTAAGAGCGGTGTTTTAATAAATTCTACATTCCTAAGTGCAGAGTTCGGCAAAGTTTGTCGGCAGTTGTGGCTGGGTTGGGGTGCTGAAGTTGTACTGCCGTGTCATCAGTGCTTGCTTGTTCAATATATCGCTCTGTTTGGGTAGCGTCTGTTGTTGATATTGTTGGTAAAGCGGGTCGCTCATTGCCTCATCGAGTGAGACAAACTTAACCCCTGATTGCGACAGTGCTGCCAGCAGTGGCTCCAGTACTTCGCCCATGAACTCGTTGGCATGCAGTAGCAAAATATGTTTTATCTCCCGCTGTAGCAGCATTTGAGCGGCTTCCTGTCGGCTCTTTATCACCTCAAGTGTGTAGTTGATAAATTGATCTTTTAACAGTGCCATGGCCTCTTCATTGTTTTGTTTGCGGCAGGCCTGGTACTTCTCTGCCCAGACCCAATCCGCTGGGTTGATAGAGACGTGGGCAATTTTATAGCCCTGGGTGACGAGGTGGTGACGAAAAGTGTTACCGATTTCGGTATTGAATCCCTCGTCCAGATAGGTGTAGCGGTAGACCCGGTCATTCTGCTGTTGCCGGTAGCGGTCTATCTGCTGCAGCGCTCGCTCATTCATCTGAACGTTTCTCCAGGCGTCATTTGGGCTGTTATATCGTTTGATGGCGAGGTGGTTGAAGCCGTGGTTGCCGAGTAAAAAGCCCTGTTGCAGCCAGTAGTCGAGTATCGCCTGCTTGCGGGTACTGTCAGCGCCGTCCTTGTAAATATAACTGCCGGTAACAAAGCCGTAGGGGGTGGGCACTTGATGTCTGTTGAGCGCACTTACCATCTGTTCAACGCTGACGAGGTTGCTGACCGGTAAGTCATCGAGGGTGATTGCCATCTCGACTTTCATTTGCTTTTCTATGCTGGGTTCAGGTGTCTTTTCACAACTGATGATAAGCAGTAGCGCGCTGATAAAAAATGCACTGGTTAATATTTTCATTCTATTCTCGATGAGGGTGATTCATGTTGAGTGGTGAGCACATCATAGCATGCAAAAAGAGTGATAAGCTGTGCGATAATAAACACGCTGGGTAGTTACCATTGGTGAATTGAGAAGAGGGTGTATCGAAGTGAAAATATGGGTTGATGCAGACGCCTGCCCCAAGGTGATTAAGGATATTCTGTTCCGGGTGGCGGTGCGGGCTAAAATTCAGGTCACACTGTTGGCCAACCATCCGCTTCAGGTGCCTCGTTCGCCTTTTCTCAGTTTTCGCCAGGTGAATCAGGGTTTCGATGTGGCGGATAATGAGATTGTGCGCATGCTTCAGCCGGGCGATTTGGTGATTACCGGTGATATTCCGTTGGCCGCCGAGGTGGTGGAGAAAGAAGCGCTGGCGCTGTCACCACGGGGAGAGCTATTCACCGAGAAAAACATTAAAGAGCGCCTCAATATTCGTGACTTTATGGACACCATGCGTTCAAGCGGCATTCAGACCGGCGGCCCGGCGGCATTGAATCAAAAAGACCGTCAACATTTTGCTAATCACCTGGATCGACTGATTGTGGTGCATCACCAACCGAAGTGATCTTTTATTACCGCGAGATAAGCTGCAGAATGCACTATAGAATGCATCCGACGTTTCATGAATCCGCCATTCCCTGCGAAGCACGTCGTGCAGCTGCACGCAGAGCGGTATTTTAATAAATTCTACATCCCTAATCGCATGCGATAGAATTTGGAAGGGCCAGTGTCATGTATCGACATCTCATAAAATTGATTTTGCTATTCACCGTGTTCAGCTCTTCCCAGGCATATGCAACCGCACTCCACGATCCCCAGCTCTCATGGAAAACCCTGGAGAGCCAGCACTTCCTGATCCATTTTCACCAGGGTGAAACCGAGCTGGCCAACACGCTGGCCGCGATTGCCGAGCAACAACATCAACGTCTCAGTCAGGCATTCAACTGGCAACCAAAAGCGAAAACCCATGTTGTGCTCACTGACCGTTTCGACTTCAGCAATGGCTGGGCCACGCCGCTGCCACAAAACCACATTACCCTTATCGTCCGTCCACCCACCAGTGCTAACGGGCTGGAAGATTATGACCATTGGCTGAGGCTGGTTTTTATCCATGAATACGCTCATATTTTGCATACGGATATGGCCAACGGCAGCCCCAAAGCGCTGCGTAATATACTGGGGCGCTTTCCGCTGCTGTTTCCGCATCTATTCCAGCCCAGTTGGTTATTGGAGGGGTTGGCAACACAGTATGAAACCGATGAAGTGCGCGGCATTGGCCGTGGGCAGGGGGCACTGTTTCGCGGGTTAATGGCGATAGAGTGGCAACAGGGTATCAAACCCCACTCACAGGTCAGTGCTAGCACCAGCGAATGGCCTGCGGGTGCAACACCTTACCTTTATGGCGTCTATTTTCAGCAGTTTCTCAGTGAGAAATACGGTGAGGAGAAGAAGCGGGCCTGGTTGGCACGTTACAGCCGCCAACTGTTTCCCTTTATGGTGAATACCGCCTTGCGTGGCACATTCAAAAAAGGGCTTTCTCCACTCTGGGATGAGTTTAAAGCGGATTTGGATCAACGTTTTGAGAGTGATTTCCAGCGCTATCAACAGACCGTTCAACACTCGATCCCCATTACTCATGAAGGTTATCGCTCAGGCAGTGCCCAGCTGATGGGAAATGGCGATCTCTACTACATCGTCGACAGCCTTTACGATAACGCGGCACTATTTCGACGCCCTGGCAACAGTGACAAAAGTGAAGCCATCACTGATATTCAGGGCCAGCAATTTGATGTTCATCCCGAATATGGCATCTTGATGGTGCAGCCGGAGGTGAATGAAAACAGCAACATCTTCAATGAAATATACCACCTGCCTCACGGTGACAATAACCCACGACAGTTAACAGATAATGGTCGCTACCAATTTGCCATTTGGGATCAGCAACAGATTATTGCCATCCATTATGAGCTTGACCGTTTCGCCCTGCATCGTCTCGATATGAGCGGCCAGTTGTTGGAGATACTGTGGCAAGGTGATCAGCACACGGCTTTCGCCTCGATGGCCATCTCAGCCGATGGCCAACAATTAGTTGCCTCACGACATGATCGAGATGAAAAGTGGGATCTGGCACGATTCGACCTCAAGAGTAGAACATGGCAGTCACTGACCAACAATGATGATATTGAAATGCACCCCCGCTTCAGTCCGGATGGTGCATCACTGCTGTTTAGTGCCGACTACAGTGGCTTTTATGAGATTTATCAGCTCGATCCACAGAGTCAGCAACTGCAGCAACTGACCCACAGCTGGGGTGGTGCACAGCAACCGATGCTCGGTAGTGATGGCACTCTCTATTACAACAAACTCACCGCCAACGGCTGGAATCTGCACCAGACAACACCGCTGACAATCTCGCGGCCACTGGTGACCACCGAGACACAACGCACCGCTCGTGTTCAGCCAGCGGCGATTAAAGCCACTACTTCATCCTACCAGGCTTTTCGCCATATCAGGCCGCAGTGGTGGTTCCCCTTCTTCGGTATTGAACCTGGATTGGCTATGCTGGGGGCAAGCACCTCCGGCAGTGACCCGCTCTATCGACACCAATACGCGCTGTCACTGGGGTTTGACTCTGTTTCAACCGCCCCTTTTGGTTATATCAGTTACCGCTATAATGGCTGGTTTACCGGGTTGCAAGTTACCGCTCAGCGCAGCAATAGCTACTATAAAAACAGTAATGATGAGGTGATTACCATCCTGAGCAATGATGATTTAACCCTCAGCAGTGAAACCCCCTTTATCTGGCGAGATCAACAGTGGGCACTGCACAGTGGTTTAGTGATCAGTCGCGATGGTTACAGCTTTGTCGAGCGGGGTTATGCTGCTGGCAACGATGTTAACAGCAGTTTGTTTGGTCTTGCCCTGAGCTATAACAACAGCCGTTACTACCCCCGTTCAATCAGTACCATTGATGGTCGCAGTATTAATCTGGTGGTTGAGAAAAACAGAGTGTTAGGGGGTCATTACGAAGGGGTAGTACAGCGGCTGGATTGGCGTGAATATATCCGTATTGGTAGTGCAAGCACCTTCGCACTCCGCTATGCCCGGGGCCAGGGTGAGTCGTCAACCCCCCGGTTTCGGCTGGGTGGTCATCATCATATCGCCATCACCCGCCCGGGCCTTGGGTTGTCACTGCCACCATTCAACCATCAAAAATTTTCACTACGCGGTTACCCCGAGGGGCTGCCTTCGCTGCGGGGTCAGTCAATGCAGATCGCCAGTGCTGAACTGAGGCTGCCAATCACCCGCTTAGAGCGAACCGCCGCCGTACCCCCCATCGGCCTGCAACAACTTCATGGTGCACTATTTTATGATGTGGGAAGTGCTTGGGATGAGGGTGAATCACGGCAACACAAGCGGGGCGCGGGGGTTGAGCTGCACGGTCAATTGTTACTGGGTTATCGGCTGCCCTTAACCCTGACTCTTGGTATGGCTAAAGGTCTTGATGAGGGTGGGGGATGGCAGAGCTACCTGCGACTCTTTGGGCAGTTTTGAGGCAAAAAAATACCGGCATGATGCCGGTATTATCAGAAGTGCTTTGAACAGTGTTACGCTAGGAGCCTGTCCGAGAATAGATAGGTCTACTGCGAAAGCGTGTTTTTTGCTCATTTTCCCGCCAATTCTCGTTAAAGGGAACAACCATTCGCCTCAAATTGTCGAAAAAATGAACTAAAAATCACACTCTCTCGCGACGACCTCTATTCTCGGACAAGCTCCTAGTTGTTTTTAGCGCCCTGATCAATCCACGCTTTAATGGTGGCAATCTCACCTTCACTCAGCGGCTTGCTACCTGCCCCGTGGGGCATTTTCAACGATGGATCGGCATTGCCACTGATCAATCGTGCCAGCGTACTTGAAACGCTACTGCCCGGCTCAATGATAGGGCCAAACTTGGTGCCTTTCATCAGGCTCTCATAAGAGGTCATGTTAAGACCGGTCTTGACGAAGCCAGCACCATCCTCAACATGGCACTTGAGACAGTTTTCATCCAGAATAGGCTTGACGTCCTTGTTGAAACTAACCTCTGCCTCCCCTGAACAGCCTATCATCAGTGCCATCAGACCTACTGGAACCAGCGAGAATGCTATTTTAATCTTACTCATTGCCTATCCTCCATTAAATCACTCTATTTCCAAGTGGGTTTCAGCGGGGTTTCACACATAAAACAACGCTGCTCAATTTGGACTAATACTAAACCAATCACGGCAAAAAATCCCAGGATTTTTACGCCCGATGACAATCGCTTCTGCCTTTGCTGTTAATTAGTCATTTTTGCCTTCTAAAGCTGGAAATTAAAATTGTTTAATGTAGAATTTTCCCCTCCCAAGGAAGCTCTGAATAAGTCTGGTTAGAATTAGGCCGAGTGGAAATTGTTCTCATTTGTTTCGAAATGCGCAGTAATAGTCGCTCTATTGGTGCAATTTTCGGGATAAATGAGGGCGGTTTCAGCCAGCGTAAAATAACCATGACTTGTTCAGATCTTCCTCAAGGGATGGGTGTATGTGATAAGGCGATTCAGCACCAATCCCAAGTAAATTCAAATTATTAATTAAAAAATGCTGAACAAGTCTGGTTAGAATCAGAACGTGTTTAGCGTTTCCTTGGTCATTAAGAGGTTCTTTATGAGCTGGCGTTTTTTTGTACATTTCTCCCATCTTCCTTTGGTACAAAAGGTACTTTATAGTGGCGCACTCTGTGTATTAGGCCTTGGCTACCTCTTTGCGATGATCTACGTGTTTGCCAGTCACCACGGTCGTGATGGCAAAGACATGCTGACAGTTGATGATATTGTGATCGCCTACAGCGGCACAAAAACCGGCACTATTCTCGAGTCGGCACTCCGGGGGCCAATGTCCAATATGCTGCCTGCGGCGGAAAATCTCAAAATAAGCAGTTGGGTAGGCAATGGCATTACCGAAGCGAGCTATGAGAGTGAAATGAAAGCCATTTTCGATAAACGCTGCGTTACCTGCCACAACAAGCGCAACCCCCACATACCTCAACTGGAAAACTTCGAGGGTATTCAACAGGTGGCAGAAGAGGATCACGGGGTTGACCTGTATACCTTGGTGAGGGTGTCGCATATTCACCTGTTTGGTCTCACCTTCATTTTCTTTATCGTTGGCTCAATTTTTTGTCACGCCTATCTAAAGCGTGAATGGGTTAAAATCAGCCTGATTGCGGTCCCCTTTGTTGCCATATTTCTTGATATTTCTGCTTGGTATATCACCAAAATATACGAGCCTTTTGCATGGGTTGTGATCATCAGTGGTGCGGCAATGGGCAGCTGTTTTGCGTTGATGTTTTTTATCTCCATGTATCAAATGTGGCTGTATAAACTTCCTGCCGATGCTGCGCAGGGAGAGGAGTGCCTGGTGGTGCGAGAGAGGGGTGATGGATGAAATTTCTTTTCAGCTTATGGGTGTTATTCATCTTGCTGACCGGATGTGAATCAGCCCAACCCCCGCCGCCTGCGGGCAGTCTCTCCAATCCAGCCGCTGAAAACAGGGCTGATAGCCGACACTTAGCATCTAGCCCGGTTGATGAAGAGCCTGTCCAAGTCGGTGAGATTGAAGCGGGCCGCCAGATCGCCAAATCAGACTGCCTTCTCTGCCACGGCATGAACGGTGTAGAGGCACGCAGTGGCGCTCCCTTCATTGCCGGCCTGAAGCAAGACTATCTCGTTCGCTCAATGATCGCCTACACCAGCGGCGCACGTAAACATGCTGAAATGCAACGTGTTATCCAGGAGATTGGACCCAAGGGCATGGCCGATGTGTCAGCTTACTACGCCAGCCTTGATACCCCGTGGACGGGTGCTGTTGCCGATGCGAAATCCAAGTCGATACTCGACGATAAAGCGGCACTTAAAGCGGGTGCCCTCATCGCCAAAAGCTGTGATGGTTGCCATGGCGAGAAAGGTCGCAGCAGCAAACACGTTAATACCCCCAGTCTCGCCGGTGTTCCGCTTGAATATTTTGAACCGGCACTCAAAAGCTACTTCAACGGTGAACGTAATCATCAACTAATGGCGATGTTCAAAGAGATGCTGGATGGCAAGGATGATAAGATTCGCAGCATTGCCGCACACTACGCGGTACAAAAACCACAAAAGCCACCCAAGCCCACAAAAGGCAATGCTAACCGGGGTAAGCGTCTAGCAGGGCGTTGTGCTGGTTGTCATGGCTACGATGGCAACAGTCTCAACCCCTACATGCCAAGCCTGGCCGGATCACCGGCAGAGTATATTGTTAAAGCAACCATCGACTACCGGGATGGCAAGCGTACCGAAGCGCTCATGCAGGAGCCGGTCGCCCAGCTGAGTAACCAGCAGATTCGTGATCTTGCCGCCTATTTTGCCCTGCAAACAACCGAGTCACCACTGCATAAAGATATTGAGGCTGATGGCGCTTTCCATCCACTGGAAGATGGTGAGCGCATGGCGGCGTCATGTAATGGCTGTCACGGGGCGGCGGGTAACAGCCGGATGAAAAAGATCCCCAGTCTCACCGGGCAGGATGTTCGATACCTGGCACGTGCCACTAAGGATTATCAAGTCGACAAACGTCACCATAAAACAATGACCAGCCTGGTTTCCGGTCTCAGTGATGTGGATATTGAAAAAATCGCCTACTTCTATGCGGTACAAGAACCCGAGCGCCAAAATAAGCCGGGTGTTAACGGTGACATCAGTCGTGGCGAACAACTGGCCCCGGCCTGTACCATCTGCCATGGTAATAAAGGTGTAAGCAGTGATCCAGCTAATGTCCCCAGCCTCGCCGGGCAAGACTCACACTACCTGGTCTCGGCAACACTCGCTTATGATAATGGTGGGCGCAGTCACGACAGCATGGAGGGCGTAACCACTGATCTCAGTGAGCAGGATCTCAACGATATTGCGCGCTACTTCGAAGCCCAGCAGGCAGTAAAACCAACAACCTATCTACTGGATGACCCCGCCAAACTGGTTGAAGAGCGTTGCAGCTTCTGCCATGGCGATCGAGGCTACAGCACACAAGCGGGGGTTCCACGGCTTGCTGGTCAGTTAGAATCCTACATTGTGCTGGCCATGCAGGAGTATCAACAGGGGCTGCGCAAAGACCCTAAAATGACCGCCATGTCCGATGTGCTTAGCCTGATCGAAATTAAAGCGATTGCCGCCTACTACGCCAGGCAGTAATCTTACCCCTAATCCCTAAATGGCACCTTAGGCCGCAGGCGGCTTAAGATGCCATCCAAGGATTAGGGTGTTATGTTGTGGTTGAATTGAAGGCCGTAGATTTCGAGCCGAAGCATGCCGGGAAATTACGTTTTTATATCAAAGCAGCGGGCCGAGGCGTACGCCTTTCCGTGTCGTTAAGTGTAGGAGGATGCACAGCCATTCACGGTTACTTAATTCAATTCTGCTCACATCAGCCTAAAATCGCTGATCTTACCAAATCAATAGAACGTTAACAGAACCTAGGAGCCTGACCGAGAATAGAGGTCGTCGCGAGAGAGCGTGATTTTTAGTTCATTTTATCGGCAATTTGAGGCAAATGGTTACTCCCTTCAACGAAAATTGACGGAAAAATGGGCAAAAAGCATGCTTTCGCAGTAGATCTTTCTATTCTCGGACGGGCTCCTAGTCACACTGGGGCTGGTGTTAGATGGCAGTGGCTTTGTCCATCGTTCACAAACCTTTGCGGGAAACACTTCAGAATTTGCCTACCTTGGAGCAGATGCTCACCGACTTAAAGGCACAAGTTGGCGCCTTAGTGGTCATGGATACGGGTATTGCCTCACAAGCTAATATCGATTGGCTGATTGAACAAGGCTACCGCTATCTGGTGGTTAAACGGGGCGGTAAACGCGAGTTTGATCACACACAAGC
>JAFLJP010000045.1 GCA_022712945.1 Gammaproteobacteria bacterium
CTTTCTTTTTTTGTCATCAAGCGCTAATAAACCCGCTGCTCTGTGGGATTTTGCAAGAGGCTCTTACTTGTCTTTTTACCCACCCTATCTAGGCCGGTATTCGTTGCGTAGCTCACTATACGTCCAATACCGGCCTAATAACGGCACCTGAATTCTTCTACATCCCTAAGCCTGATTAATGCTCAGAGGTGGGGCTGCGTTCCAGCAGGCTCTGCACCGCTTCTCTGGGGTTTAACCCCTCGTAGAGCACGCGGTACACCTGCGCAGTAATCGGCATATCAATCTTGTATTCTGCCGCCAGCGCATACACCTCTTTTGCCGCTTGCGCGCCTTCAACCACTTGTTGAATCTCATCCATCGCCTGTTGCCAACTTTTCCCCTGGCCTAATGCCAAGCCAAAACGGCGGTTACGCGATTGATTGTCACTGCAAGTCAGCACTAAATCACCCAGCCCGGCCAGCCCCATGAAGGTTTCAGGTTGACCGCCTGCGGCGATACCCAGACGCATCATTTCGGCCAAACCCCGGGTAATTAATGCCGCACGAGTATTGGCATTGTAGCCCAGCCCATCGGCAATACCGGCGGCAATGGCCAGTACATTTTTAGTTGCCCCACCAATCTCGACACCGACAATATCTTTATTGGTATAAGCCCGGAAATTGCCTTTATGTAGATAACGGGCAAAATCACTGGCAAACACCTGATCTGTGGAGGCCACGGTAACCGCCGTGGGTAGGTCTTGCGCTACCTCTTTGGCAAAAGAGGGGCCGGAGACCAAAGCGCAAGGACGATCCCCCAGCACTTCTGCAAAAACAGAGTGCATCAATTTATGTGAGCCCCCTTCAAGCCCTTTGGTGGCCCAGGCGATGCGTATATTTTTGTGTAGGTAGGGGGCAAGCTGTTTAAGGCAATCACGAAAGGCGTGGCTGGGAACGGCAATTAAAACATCCTTTACCTGATCAATCACCGTGGCGTAATCGACCACCACGTACAATTGATCCGGGAAAGAGGTATCGGGCAGGTAACGCAAATTACAGCGCTGCTCTCGCATATCTTCGGCGTGCTGTGCATTATGCGACCAAAGATAGGTTGTATGGTCATTACGAGCCAGCAGCATGGCCAGCGCCGTTCCCCAGGAGCCGGCACCCAGCACCAGCACACTGTCAGCCCCTTTTTGAGTTGATGGCGACTGATCAGAGCCCATGGGTTTAATGCACTGCATCAGAAGGTGTTTGACCCTGCTCTTCTTTAGCTTTGGCTTGCTGCGCCTGATGTTGCGCGTAGATCGCTTCAAAGTTAACCGGTGCTAGCAGTAGTTGCGGAAAGCCACCTTTACTGACAACTTCAGCCACCGCTTCGCGGCCAAATGGAAAGAGAATATTGGGGCATGCAGTGGCGGTAACACGCCCTTTTTCAGCGTCAGTTAACCCTTTGATGGTGAAAATACCGGCTTGCTGTATTTCAGTGAGATAGGCCACCTGTTCGCCCAATTTCACCGTTATGGTTAACCGCAGCACCACTTCAATCACATCATCTGCGATGGTTTTGCTGGCGGTGTTGATCTCCATATTGACTTCAGGCTCCCACTTTTTGGTGAAAATTTCCGGGCTTGCGGGGGATTCAAACGACACATCTTTCAAGTAGACTTTTTGAATTGCAAATTGACCCTGTGCAGCGCCAGCATTTTGTTCAGACATCAGATTTCCTTTTTAGTGTTTAGCTCAAACCCAACAAGGCATTCAGCTGCCCTTTGTGTTCGAGGGCATGCATTTCATCACAGCCACCAATCGGCTGCCCGTTAATTAAAATTTGTGGCACCGTCTCGCCGCCACTCAGTTGTATCATTTTGTTGTACGACACCGCATCATTTGCCACATTAATCCAACGATAGTCGAGCCCTTTGCGATCCAGCAGCTCTCTGGCACGCACACAGTACGAGCATGACATGGTGCCGTACATTTCAACGTCAGGCACGCTTGCTTTTTCCTTTTGCAACCGGGTATTTATCATGCTGCCATGCCATCAAACCACCGGCCAGCGCGCAAACATTGGTAAAGCCCTCTTTTCGCAGTGTGCTGCACGCCCCTTTTGCCCGTGCGCCACTTTTACAGATAACAACTATCTGGCGCTCTTTATTGTCACCCAGCTCATCAAGGCGTTTGCTCAAATAGGCCAAGGGGATATTAATTGAATTGACTATGTGGCCATCAATAAACTCATTTTCAGAGCGCACATCCAATACCAGGGTCTCATCATCGTTGATCAATTTTACAATTTCTGCCGGTTTTAGTTCGGCAAAACCGCGTACCGAGGGGGCAACAACACCCCATAACAACATCAAAAACAGTACCAGAAAGGTGATGCTCAGCATCCACTCGGCCAGTAAAAATGAAAAAAACTCCTGCATATCAATACCTTTAAAATAAATTCAACCATCCATGAAACATCATGAACCGCATTACAAAAAACTGTTATGAAGCCTTTTTATAGCTTCCTTATGAGATTTACTCTCCGCAGAACACTTCACGCATGACATCAATCAATCGCAACGTGCCTTCATCACGAACGCGGTAATAAACTTTATTTGCCTGTCGCTCGGTCATTAAAATTCCCTTGCCACGCATAATCGCCAAATGCTGTGAAATATTGCTCTGGGAGGTTCCCACTGCCTCGACAATATCCTGAACACTGATTGCCTGATCACCCAGGATACAGAGAATTTTCAAGCGAAGAGGGTGTGACAACACCTTAAGCGACCTTGCCGCACGATTAATATCACCATCTAAAATGGGAAGTATATAGGGGCGGTTTCCCGGTTGTGATTTATCCACACTCATTACTGCATTCACCATTACGGTTGTTCACTACACCACAAACAGATTGCCATAGCCGAGAACTCCCAAAATCTATACAATATGCCATGAGGTCTTCAGCACGAAGGTTCTTTTTGCTTCCAGCAGGGAGAATATGAATCGTGCAAAAGCTTCAATATTAGAATTATCTAACAAAAAGCCACCGTAGGGAACCTCTGAACAGATCATGAGTAAGAATCTTAAGCCGGAATATGCCAATAACCTTGTTATGCATTTGAATATATCCGCTCTTGCCCAGAGATTGATTCAGGTAACAGCGCAGAAAATCAGCCACTGAACCCAACCAAATTAGATACACGGAAAAACATGTCAAATAACATCAAACCCACGACCCTGATTATCCTCGATGGCTGGGGATATAGCGAAAGCAAAGAATCAAACGCCATTGCTGCAGCCAAAACACCGGTGTGGGACAAGCTATGGAATGAACGGCCACATACTCTGATCAAAGGCTCAGGGTCATCCGTTGGCCTGCCAAACGACCAAATGGGCAACTCGGAAGTTGGGCACCTCAATTTGGGCGCTGGCCGCGTAGTTTATCAAGAAATCACCCGCGTTAGCCGCGCCATTCGTACCGGTTCATTTTTTAACAACCAGACCCTCACCGAAGCCGTTGATGCGGCTGTTAACAACGGCAAAGCCGTGCACATATTGGGGCTGCTCTCGCCCGGCGGTGTGCACAGCCATGAAGAGCACATTCTGGCAATGGCAGAGCTGGCGGTACAGCGGGGCGCTAAAAAAGTCTATTTACACGCATTTTTGGATGGTCGCGACACACCACCCAAAAGTGCCGAACACTCCATCAAAATGATGGATGAAACCTTTGCCCGCCTGGGCAAAGGACGTATCGCCTCCGTTATTGGCCGCTACTACGCCATGGATCGTGACCACCGCTGGCCGCGTATTCAATCCGCCTATGATTTGATTACCCAGGGAAAAGCAGAGTATCAGTCGACGGATGCCACCAGCGCCCTGAGTGCCGCCTATGAGAGAGGCGAAACCGATGAGTTTGTTAAGGCAACCTGTATCGTGCCCGAGGGTGAAACAGCGGTAAAAATGGAAGATGGCGATACGCTGGTCTTCATGAACTACCGCTCTGACCGGGCGCGCCAGGTCACCCGACCCTTCATTGAGGCGGAATTTGACAGCTTTGTCCGCGAACACAACCCCAAGCTTGGACGTTTTGTTTCGCTCACCGAATACCATGCTGATTTTGAGGTGGATGTTGCCTTCCCACCAGAGCGCCTGACCAATGTGTTTGGTGAGTATCTCTCCAATCAGGGCCTGCATCAGTTACGCATTGCCGAAACAGAAAAGTATGCCCACGTGACCTTCTTCTTCAATGGCGGTCGTGATGAGCCCTTCCCGGGTGAAGAGCGAATTTTGATCAAATCACCGGATGTGGCAACCTACGATTTGCAACCGGAGATGAGCGCACCAAAACTGACAGATAAATTTATCGAAGCGGTTAAGGCAGACAAATACGATGTCATTATCTGCAATTTCGCTAACCCCGACATGGTGGGGCATACCGGTGACTTTGATGCCACGGTAAAAGCGATCGAGGCACTTGATACCGCGCTTGGGCGTATTATCCCGGTGCTGGAGCAGGCGGGTGGTGAAACGCTGATCACCGCCGACCATGGCAATGCCGAACAGATGATGGGCATTGGCACCGGCCAACCGCACACCGCACACACCATGAACCCGGTGCCGTTAATCTACGTTGGCCATCGCCATCTCACACTATCCAATGAAGATGGTGCACTCTCCGATATTGCACCCACCATGATTGACCTTATGGGCAGAGAGCTACCTTCCGAAATGGGTGGTCGCTCCCTGGTGAAATTCACCTCGGACTAATCCCAACTTGTGATGAAATTTTTCACGTTGTCGAAGCCAATCTCCCAGCATCTGCTTGTGCTGGCATTGGCTGTGTTGCTTATATTGCTACCGTTAACCGTGACCGCCAATAGTGATGAGAAAAACCGCCTTAAGCAGATTCAAACCGAAATAAAAAAACTGCGCCGTGAGGTAGATGAAACACGTGAAACACGCAAAACGACGCAACAGCAGCTGGGCCGTATCGAAAAACAGATCGGTTCACTGCACCAAGACCTTCGTAAAACCCAACAGCAAAAAGAACAAGAACAACAAAAAATCGATCGCTTAAACCAGCAACAGGCAGCATCCAAAACACGCTCAAACAAACACCTGTCGGTACTCAAAGAACTAATACAATTACGCCACCGACAAGGGGAACAGGGGCAACTAAAGCTTCTTCTCAGCCAACAAAATATCAATGCTATTGGCCGTAACAGCCACTATTTACGCCACTTCAATGCGGCTCAGCTTGAGACCATTAACACCCTGAATAACGAACTGACAAACCTTCAAGCACTCGAACAACAAGGGCGCGAGCGCCAACAACAGCTGACAAAAACAGAGCAACAGCTCAACAAACAGCAACAACAGCTCAACCGGGAACAGCAACAACGCAAGCAACTGCTCAGCAGCATTAACGCCCAACTGCGCAGCAAAGAGTCTCAACTGCGCCAGCTACTTGAAAACGCCAAGGCACTTGAACAGCTCATTCAACAGATTAAACCCCAGGATAAACAACGCCTCACCCAGAGCAGCAAATTCTCCACCCTAAAGGGGAAACTCCCCTGGCCGACTAACGGTAAACTGAGCGCTAAATTTGGTCAGCCCCGTCACCTTGGCAAACTCAATTGGGAGGGTGTTGTTATCGATGCCCCCATGGGCAATAACGTGCGGGCGGTGGCCGATGGGAACGTGGTCTTTGCCGACTGGATTCGTGGCTATGGATTACTGTTGATTATTGATCATGGTCAGGAGTACCTCACGCTCTATGGGCAAAATCAATCACTGAACAAACAGGTTGGTGATACGGTCGAACAGAACGAAGTCATTTCCACCGTCGGTAACAGTGGAGGCAATAGCACGCCAGGGCTCTATTTTGAGCTTCGCAAAAAGGGAAAACCGATCAACCCCCAGCGCTGGTGTCGTGGTTCTCGTCCCGGTTAGGGGGCTGTAAAAAGTGTTAATTATGGTGACTTACTGCCATAATCAGAGGCATACCTTCATCAATGGGTAGCAAAAGGCTGACTAAAAAATGAAACTATTTTCTCGCAACATACTGGTATTGAGCCTAGGAATCACCCTCGGTGTCTCGCTCTCTATCGGTCAAGGTGTCTTCGCCAACCGTGATAGCGCAGAAGCGACCCTTCCTCTCGATGAACTGCGCAACTTCACCCAGGTATTCTCACGAATCAAAGCCGACTATGTTGAGCCTGTCGATGATAAAACCCTGCTGGAAAATGCCATTCGTGGCATGGTCTCCGGGCTAGACCCACACTCCAGCTACCTCGACACCAGCGACTATCACGACCTGCAAGTGGGCACCACCGGGGAATTTGGTGGCCTGGGCATTGAGGTCAGCATGGAAGATGGTTTTGTTAAAGTCATCAGCCCGATTGATGACACCCCGGCACAACGTGCGGGAGTTGAAGCGGGCGACCTGATCATTCGACTGGATGAGACCCCCATCAAAGGGTTAACACTACGCGATGCGGTCAATTTGATGCGCGGCGAAGTGGGCACCGACATTCTCCTGACCATCGTTCGCGAAGGTGCAGAAAAACCCCTAAAAATCACCATCACCCGCGACAAGATAAAAGTTAAAAGTGTTAAGTTCCGCCTGATTGAACCTAACATTGGCTATGTGCGCATTACCCAATTCCAGCAACGCACCGGAGAGAACCTGCTTGAAGCCATCGACTCATTGGCAGAAGAGAATGACAACGCCCTGGGTGGCATGATTCTGGATCTTCGCAATAATCCGGGTGGCGTGCTCAGTGCCGCAGTGGATGTATCAGATGCCTTCCTTGAGAAAGGTTTAATCGTCTACACCGAAGGGCGTATCAAGAACTCTGAAATGACCTTCAATGCCCGTCCGGGTGATGAAATTGATGGTGCACCCCTGATCGTACTTGTCAATGAAGGCTCAGCATCTGCATCCGAAATTGTTGCCGGTGCACTGCAAGACCACAAACGGGCATTGATCATCGGCAACAAGACCTTTGGTAAAGGCTCGGTACAGACCATTCTGCCACTGGGTCGCGACAGTGCCATAAAACTGACCACCGCACGCTACTTCACCCCGGCAGGACGTTCAATTCAGGCCGAAGGGATTGTGCCCGACATTGTGCTGGATCATATCAAGGTCAGCTCGGTTAACAACAAACCGGCTCATTCACTGAAAGAGGCCGACCTTAGCGGCCATCTGAGCAATGGTCGCCAGGAAAATGAAGAGCAAAAAGACTCAAAAGCGAATGAGAACGAAGAGCAGGGCCATGCCGATCAACGCGCCAAGCTCGCAAAACAGGATTATCAGCTCTACGAGGCCGTCAATATGCTCAAAGGCCTGATGATTCTGCAGCGCTAAACCCTTGCACTTTCATCGCATTAACGGATGGATTAAACCACTGCTGGTCAGTGGTTTAATTATGTTTACATCGGTGGGTAACAGCATTGCCGAATCAGTAGTGCAAGACCCACTACGCCCCAGTATTAGCATTATCATCGATGACATCGGTTATCGGCTGAAAGCAGGCACCCGCGCTATTCAACTGCCCGGAGCCATCGCCTACGCCTTCCTGCCCCACACCCCTCACGCCATCACCCTGGCAAAGCTGGCCCACAGCCACAATAAAGAGATTATGTTGCACGCCCCGATGCAAGCCGCAGACGCCGAAAAAAACCGTCTACTTGGCCCCGGCGCACTCACCATGGAGATGAGTGAGCAACAGATTATCAACACCCTGCAAGCTGATCTCGCCTCAATCCCCCACGTCACCGGCATCAACAACCACATGGGCAGCCTACTGACACGTCACCCGGGCCACATGCTGTGGGTGATGCGTGAACTCAATCGACGGGGTGACCTGTTTTTTGTCGACAGCCTCACCTCTAACCAAAGTGTTGCCCGCCAGGTTGCCAACGAGTTCAGCGTGCCCGCACTACAGCGGGATATTTTCCTCGATCACCTCGCCGACGAAGCACACATCAACCAACAGTTTGATAAATTAATTACCCTGGCTAAAAGACGTGGCAGCGCAGTTGCCATTGCCCACCCCTATAAAGAAACACTCAATGTACTCGAAAAGCGACTACTTGAACTGGAGTCACTGGAGATCAACCTGATCCCGGTCAGCGTCATGATTCAGCAACGGAGAGACCCCCAATGGCAAGCGTCCTTATCCCACTCGCCCAAGGCGGTGAAGAGCTTGAAGCCGTAACCATTATCTTCGTTGTTCATGTGACTCACGCCAACAATTGGATAAAAACAGCTCAAATAACGCACTTCTATGCTTCATTGTCATGAAGGCAATGAAGCCTAGTCCAAAACCCATACCGGAGCACCAAGATCCAGAGCGACTTTACAGCGAAGTCGGCAAATTAAAGATGGAGCTTGACTGGTTAAAAAAAAGTCAGGGATCAGCCTGCCATGATTCGGCAGTCGTGGGTAAACAAGGAAGAGGCTGTACCGATGGTGAGTCAGTGTCTATTGGCAGGCGTGTCACATTCCGGTTCGATGTCCGCAAGCGCCCCCAGTCGGAACGTGTCAACCTCATATGGACAGCTAGAAAAGCGGGGCGGCCAAAAAAAGTATAATAGGTCAATAGCGGGCTTTAATGTTACTCTGACCCCTATTACTTTACTTCCAAGTTTACTGTGAAAAATGGGCTAACAGGTCAATCGCGCCCGTCCACCAGTTTATACTTCACTACCAGCTCAAAACTCTTTTCCACCGCGCGGGCCCATTTCGGTGCCCCGGCGGCGGCATACCGAGAGATCTCGGCCTCGGTCCAGGCTTTTAGCGCCGGCCAATTGTCCCGGCGGCGGCGCACATGATCAACGATCTCGCGCAGAATGCAGTAGTTGTGCCCGGCTCGCGACACGCGCAGGTCCCAAAAGAACGGGTCGGACGAACTGGTCAGACGCGTGAAAAAAGGGATATATCTACGCACCAACGCCTGATCGCTTTCCAGTCGCGCCTCAATCTCACGTCGCTCGGAATTGGCGGTAATCCCAAGTTCAGCGCGCAACCCGGCCCAGTCGGACGGGTGACGCGCCTCAAAGGCACTGAAAAACGGCGTGTCACTTTCGTATGGCGCGTTATCGATCAGACAGTGCGCAGCCAGCCGGTACATGCGCATCTTCAGAAAGGCCGACCTAGTACCATAGATGCGCCCGTCAAACGCATCGAGCATAGGTGCGGAGCTGTCGATACTGACCGCACGCGACCCCTTGAGCAGGAAACCGATCATCATGATCAGGATCGGGGTACCGACGCCAAGTACATGAACCGGCACATCATCTGCATGACCGTTCACGACCCCAAGGGTGAGCGCATGGGCGGCGAGATAGGATTCCGGCAGGTTTTCGCCCAGATCCTCGACCACATCGCCCAGCTTGATCTCTCTAATCCAGCGACGGCTGGCCATCGGTGCACCATAGCTAATCGCAATCCCGTCCTTAAGAATACCGCGCGCCGCGCTGGCACCGTCTCGGGCGCTGGCATAATCGAAAGCGTGAATCACCAGGAAAAGAGCCGTTTCCGAAAGCTCTTGGGCAAAACCGAACTGCCCCTCCATCTGCCGCGTAAACATCTCACGGGTCAGGGCTTGATAGGGCGCGATCTCTTGCGGGTCGGGCGCGAAAACCCGGTCCATGAGACCTGCTATCATCATCACCGGCACCGTAAAATCTTCCAGTCCGATCATGTAATCGGGCCGCATCTTCAGCTGGGTCGCGATCACCTCAGTGGCATCAAGCGAGGCAAGGGACGTGGCACAGGCGGTAGCAATCTCAGCCATCAGCGCAGCGCGCTCGGTGCGGATTGCCTGAGTCACACCGCCTGCTTCGCTCCGGGCGCGGGCCAAAAGGGCGTTTCCAGGGATGCTGAACTGGCGGCCAAGCGCGTTCATCCGGGTCCAGTTGCCATTGTCGCTGATCAAGAGATTGCGCCGCGCATGAGCGATGGCGGCAAGCTGCAGGGTTTCGCTGGTCGTGTAATGCGCCGACAGAAGATAACCATCACGGATCAGTGTATCGGGAATGGCCAGGTCAAGCGTGACAGTCCCGAGATTCGACACAAACGTGTAAGCATCGCGCTTGTAGCGCGGGACGATGGGCCGTGCCACGGCCACAGGCGCTACCGCAGGTCGAGCACGGGCGGGTGGCGGCACATGCTTCAGCTTCAGCGCGTCCGACATGTACATGATCAGCTCAAAAGCCCGCGCGGCCCCAACCATGTAGCCAATCTTGGCCTCGATCGACGCGCGCAGAATTTCAAATCCCGCATCGACGCGCAGCCGGTCGAAATCTGCCAGGTAGTCGCGGTAACGTGGCACAGAGTTGGTCGCAGGGCGAGGCTCACCATTGAGAAAACGGTTAATACGGCTATCCCAAACCGGGTAGACCTCGGGCGCCAGAAAATGCAGCAGCTTCGAGGTGCCGACAATGGAGTTGTTGACCAGCACCTTCAGTCCGTTGAGTTCCTCCGGTGCCAGTCTTTGGCCAGTATCACGAAGCGCATTGAGCGGTGCGAGAAACGGTTCCATATCGCCGCGACGCAGATTCATCGCCGTAGGCATTAGCCCATATACCATTGAGATCGTCGTAAAAAGCTCGTCCGCAGCAATGCGCCCGAACCCCGCCACGGCGGCCCGCATATGCGGATAGGTCGCCAGATAGGTGTAAAGCCTGCGCTCGGGGATGCTGTCGGTCGCGGCTAGCCGCGTAAGATCAAGGTCTAGCTGATGCTCGAACCCAGCCAGATTATTCACGGTCAGCTGTGACATTGCCTCCTACTCGCTCTGCCAGGGAGCGCTGCCGTTTGTGCAATGAGCGTTGTATTCTTCCAGTGCTTCGTTATAGACCTCTTCGGCCGCTTCCAATTCACCCTGCTTTTCATCCAGCGCATCTTCCTTGTCACCCAGCTCGCTCCGCGAGTTGGCTAGATCGCCCTCCTTTTCTTCAAGCTCCTGCTCCTTAGTATCCAGTTTATCCAACTTTTCATCGAGCTTTTCCTGCTTTTCATCGAGCTTTTCGCGCGCATAATCCGCTTCATCGCTGGCGACCAGGTACTCGGCATAGGCCTCGTCGCGCGCCTCGGTCTTGCTGTCGACCACCTGATCGGCGGCATCCACCTCAGCCTCAAACGCCGGAATGGTCGTGTTTTCATAGTTCAGTGTCTGCGCTGCTAGAACATCGATCTCGGCCTGGATTACAGCCTGTTCAGCCGGCGTCAAGGTGTCGCCGGTCGCGAGTTTTGTGGCCAGATGGCCGATCTCTTCATAGATTTTACTCAGCTCTTCTCGGGCCTCTGCCAGAGCAAGACGGCGCATATCCGCGGAAGAGCGTGCCACATTCAAGGCATTCTGCTTCTCGAAATACTTGAGAAGCTTTTCGGTCTCTTTCTCCTCCTTTTCGTCGACTTTTTCCAGAGCCTCTTCCAGAGCGTTTTCAGCTTCGTAGATAGCCCCATTCAACTCGCGGATTGCATCTATCTTTTCCTCGATTTGACCGATCTTCTCGTTAATTCCATCTTCTTTGGACTCAATCTCGCCGATCTTTTCTTCGATCGCCTCGCGCTTATCCTCGAGCTTTTCCGCTTTCTTTTCCAGCTTATCTTCTTGCTTTTTACAATCATATGCCATGGTTATATTCCTTTGCTCAGAGTCGCCCGTGCAGCTCGTTACGCCCACCGATCTCTCGCAGATCCGGCAGTTCCCACAGCATATCAATGGACCTAGGAACAAGGTCATAGGCAGGGCGGGTCTCGGAAATCAGGTAATCCTCCCAGATATCAGTCGCATTGGCACTGATCGGCAAAAAGCCCACCTGTAAGAACTCTGTACCCGCGTCTTCGGCCAGCGTGCCTGCGAGATAGAGCCAAGATCCCTTGGCCAGCCCCGCGCGTTGTGCGTTGCGACGCGGCAGCCGCAGCTCGCTCACCTGACCCGCATCGACGGTGATCCGAGTGAAACCGTCGCCATCATCAACCCAGGCAATATCGACACAGCGGGTTTGCAGCCGCACCCTATCTCCAATCGTGGTTCCGACCACCTGTGGCACTGCTGCCAACATCTCGGCCCAGGGACGGGCCAATTGAGTACGATTTTCAGCCACTTTACGCAGGCCCGTAGTCTTCGCGGCATTGGTCAGGCGGAACATTAACATCAGGCTGGCTGCGCTCAACATGGCGATGCGGCGGCACAGATGGGCAACTCGAACAGCAGCCAGCCCGGTGGATTTAGGCCCGTCCCCCTGCCCCGCCAGCGCTACGGCGGCATAGGCCAGATCGCCCGAGGTCGTGTTGAGACACCCGGCCAGCACGTCGGCCAGTCGCTCGATCCGACCGCTCTTGGCAGCCGTGCGAGTGTCAAGCAGCAGCTCTGCATATTGCGCCTCCGCCCGCCCAATGGCGCGTAAAATATAGGCTGAGTCTTCAGCCTGGGGCATCATCCGTCCGGCCTGATACCGCGTGGCAATATGGGCATGCACCGCCACAGCCGCCAACCGCGCAAGCTTTTTGATCGCACTTTCCGACAGCACCGTATTCTCAGCCACAACCGGCAGCTCTGTCAGCTTCTCAACGCCATCACTTAGCCGCCCGAAAACCTCGAGCGCCAAAGGCGAAACATCCCCGCCAGCCTCCCGGTCATAAGCAGCCATAAGTTCGAAGACCCGATCATTGGCAAATTGCCTCAAGCCACGCAATTCGCTTTGCAGCTGGAACTCATCCATCAAAACTGTGCTCAACGCGATTTCCTCCTGAATAAACAACCCCACTCAACCCGCACGCAAGTATAAAAATTTATAGCAACTATAAATGCTATATTTGCATAAACCCCAGAGTATCACCAACCCTCAATTGTGTCGCTACTTAGGGGTGGAAAAAGAGCGTTGGATTTACAACCCATGCTATTGCTAGCCCCTGTAGGAACAGGCTTTAGCCTGCGATAAATGCCCCGACCTCTTTGCAAGCTGAAACTTGCGCCTACCATAACCACCAAATCATGAAGGGCACCGACTTAAACTACGTAAAAACCGTTTAATACGGAGAGGGTCCGGCAGTTACTCCCCTGTAAGTCGAGCACTATTTCCCCACTGGTCATCAAACAGCAGTTCGTGTAGTGGACGCCCTTGACGCCACTTTTCCATCTCCAGCATCGGCTGTGGGTAGAAGCTATCTACTGGGCCGAGGCAAAGAATGGCTATCGGTTTGCTGCCTTGGGGCATGTTCAGCAGTTGTGCTAGTTCGAGGGGGTCGAAGAGTGAGACCCAGCCGAGTCCGAGGTTTTCGGCCCGTGCTGCTAGCCATAGATTTTGAATCGCGCAGGCGACGGAGCAGAGTGCCATTTCATTCGGCATGGTGCGGCGACCAAACAGGGTACCGTCGTCGGGGGCCAGCGCCACCACCAACAGTTCGGCGCATTCACGGATGCCTTCGACTTTGAGCTGCATGAATGCTGAGCCTTGCTCGCCCAGCGCAGCGGCTGTCTTGTTGCGTTCGCTGGTGACCAGCTCGGCAATCGCCTTGCGTTTCGCACTGCTGCGAATGCGGATAAAGCGCCAGGGTTGCATCAGCCCCACGGAGGGGCTTTGGTGCGCCGCTTGCAACAGTCGGACAAAGGTCTGTTGGTCTACTTTTTCCCCGGATTTAAAGTGACGCATATCGCGGCGTGCTTCAATAATGCGATAGAGGCTCTCCCGTTCAGCCGGAGAGAACAGCGGCGGCGCGGGGTGGTTATCATCAGCCACCGGACGGGCTGCCACTGCGGTGGTAGATCAGCTCTTCTACCGGTTCACCCGCTACCAGGTGCTGCTCAATAATGCGGTCAAGGTTGGCTTCGGTGACGTTGTAGTACCAGATACCATCGGGTTGAATGGAGAGTACCGGGCCTCCTTTGCAGGTTGCAAAGCAGTGTGCCCGGGTGCGCTTCACCCGCAATGCACCGCTATCAATACCGGCGGCTTTGAACTTCTCTCCCAGGGTCTCAAATAGCCGTTGTGACTCGCCTTCTTTGGAACAACGCGGCCCTACACACACCAGCATGTGGCGTTTGTAGGGGGCCATTTTTGGTTTTTCAACTTGGTTCATAACATCACTCTCATTGCGCTCTATTTTCGGTGCTGGATATCTGCTGCTGCCAACAGTTTTGGTAGTGGCTCTCTGCTGCGGAATTAAATTCACTATTCTGGCGAACCAGTGACAGGTTAAACACGGCATGACCTGCGGCATCCAGAAAGTGCACACTGCGTAGTTGATCGCCGCGCTGCACCATCCAGGCGTCGGTGACATTGGCCCAGTGGAGGTGCAGATGGAAATGATCATTTTCGATGTTCAACCACTCGCCGCGCACCTTGAAATCAGCGGCATGCAGCATCAACTCCGAGACCCCACCCGCTTCGCTGCGCACCACACCGCGCAGTCGACCCCATTGTGGAGCCTCTCTCTGCACCAGTTCTAGCCGGTTGCTGTTAACTGCTACGGCGCTGAAATAACCGGCCGAATCTTCTTCATCAGCCGCTGCAATGGCGGCGATAATTTCTGCCAGCGGCATGTCAAAATAACGCGCCACTGAGTGCAGTGATGAGTCAGAATTTTCACGCAGGTAAGCTCGTACACACGATTGCCACCCCTCCAGTCCCATGGTTAGGGAGCGCCCCCGGCGCTCTTCACCTTTCACCTCACCGGTCAGCTGATTGTATTTATTGGCATAGCCACGGGGGGTGATCATCAGCCCCTGCTCAAGGTAGGTGCTGCTGTTACCTATGAGCACGGTGGTCAACATGCCGATGTTGCAATCCACCATCTCATCAAGGCGGACAATCTGAATATTCTGTTTTTCGCGATAGGCGGACTTTACAATCGCCACTGGGGTATCTGGTTTGCGGTGTAGCAGCAGAATGCGTTGTGCCTCCACAATCTGCTGGGTACGGCGACCACTTTTGGGGTTGTAGAGGGCAACCACAAAATCACTGCGTGCCGCTGCTTGCAGCCGACGTGAAATCACTGGCCACGGGGTCAACAGGTCAGAGAGTGAGATCGAGCAGAAGTCGTGGGTCAGGGGCGCACCCACCAGTGAGGCGCAGGCTGAGAGTGCGGTGCTGCCCGGTATCACTTCCACCTCAATGTCGCCATCGGGTTGCCAGCCTGATTGCAGCAGCACCTCATAAGTGGGGCCGGCCATGCCGTAAACGCCAATATCTCCCGAGGAAATCAGGGCCACGGTTTTGCCCTTTCTGGCCTGTTCGTAGGCTTCAATCGAGCGGTCAAGCTCTTCGGTCATCCCTTTGCGTACCACCTCTTTTCCTTCAAGCTGGTCGGCGACCAGGTTGATGTAGGTGGAGTAACCGATCACCACATCCGCTTCGCTGATTGCCTCGACAGCACGGAGGCTCATGTGTTGTTTGGCTCCCGGGCCGAAACCGATCAGCAGAATTTTACCTTTATTCATTATTTACATTTACCTCTTACGATGGAGACGGTGGCGTTTTTGCCATCACGACCCCGATATTTATACTTCTCAACCAGCAGGCTGTTCATGTCCGTTTTTGCCGCCAAAATCGCGGCTGCTTCGGCCACCGCCGGGGTGCCCATATATTTCAGCACCACCGCCGAGGGGTTGGGCACCGGCACTTGGGCGAGCTGCTCGGCGCTGAAAAAATGCAACGGCCAGTGCTGCTGTTCGGCCAGCGCCAGCAGCGCTGCTTCATCATTTTTTTTATCGATGCTGGCCAGTGCGCTAACGGCATCGCGCCCTTGGTTAATCTCTCCCAGAGCGAGGTCAACTGCGCTGGTTAAGGTCTCCAGGGAGGCGTTGCGATCACAGCCGATACCCAGCACCAGGGTTAGCTTCTGGCTCACGCCTCTTGCTCTTTCGGTGGGCGGTAGACTACCAACCGCTCTTCCAGCGCCGCCCAGGTGGTTTCGTCAATCGCCCGGTGGGTGATCCACAGCAGTGCTGAATATTTTTCCAGATCCACCTCTTCATAGCGCTCAAACAGATGAATGTTGCCCGGTAGCGGGTTATTCCGCCGCCACCACGCTTTTGAGCCACACTCCTGAATCAATGCAATTGGCTCTTCATTCACCACATGGGCAGAGACGCGGGTGATGTTGAGCTTGGGCGCTTCAACCTGCCAGCCCAGCTCACGGCCCAGAATATCCACCGGAATGGTCTTCCCCACGTCGGAGGCGGTGGTCACCACGGCGGTGGCATTCAGCAGTGTGGCAAGTTGTTCGGCATAGGCGTTGGCACCGCCGATATGACCCGATAAAACGGGGATAACAAACTGTGCCGCATCATCCACCACTACCACCCCTGGGTCTTCATCTTTCGATTTTAGGTGTGGGGCGATCAGTCGCACCACGGCACCCAGTGAGACAAAAAAGACGATCTGGTCGTAGTCACGAAAAAAACCACCGATTTGCGCTCGAAGTGCACCGTCATAGACATTCACTTTATTGGGTAGTGCCGACATTAGCGTGGCAAATTTTTGTGCGACCACCACCTCTGCGGTGGGCATTTTTGGTGCCATGGCGGCCACCTGTTTTGCCCCGTGTTTGGTAATGGCGACGAGCACCACACGCGGCGCATTAGTGTTATTCATTTTTTCAGCCTGTTGTGTTGGGTCACTTGCAAAGCCCCTGAAGTGGCCGCTGGTAATGATTAAAAGTCAGCTTAATGCGCTCGCTTAGTGATTATTTTCGCCGGTTGATATAAGTAAGAGCGAGAGGAGAAGCTTTGCTGTTTTATATAGAATCAAGTAGTGTCTATTTGAAGCCCTGATTATCTCACAATTGGAGGTGACTTATTCAGAGATTCTTGATGAATATGATTGACCCAGCGCCTAAACTTGCACAAAGTTTGGTGCTGGCTGAAATTTATTAGGCCAAAAAATTATGGATAAGGGTAAAACGCCGCAACCAGCCTCAAGTACAGACTTCACATCGCCATTTCTCGATTTTGGTCGTCGCATAAATGCGGCCAGTACTCGAACAGAGGTTGCGAAGTGTCTGCTGGATTTTCTGAAGAAAATTGGTTGCGGCGACTCCATTTGGTTATTTCTGCGTAATTCTCGAAAAAATGAGATTTCCGTACACAGCACATATAAACTCTGCAAAATTGAGGCGATACCATCCCTCCAAGACGATATTCTGACAGAATTTGCCAACAAAAAAGAGTGGACACTTGAACTCAGAAGCTTGTCAAAATTAGTAAGGTCTCAAAATCTTTTTCCATCCAAATTCAAATATGTGCTGCTGGCCCCCTTATTGTCCGGTTCCAATAACGTCGGCGTATTAAAAATTGATTGGAAGCATCAAGTTGCCCCTAAAGGTGCCCGTAAGGAATTTATAGAGCTGGGTTGTCGTTATGTTGCCCACCGTTGGACTGAGATTGATGGCGCGGAATTATTACAGCAAGAGCGTCGAAGCAACTGGTTTGACAATGCTCTTCTGGGCTTAAAGAGCTGCAGTACCGTAGCGGAATTACACAAGACGATTGACCATAAACTCAAAAAATTAAAACAAATAGACCCAAAACTAGGCATCTCCTGGAAATACTTTAGCCGCAATCAGAGCGGGGAAATATTCATATCCGATTTGATGGAGCATGGTGAAGGTGGGCAGGGGAGGTTCGAGCGCTATCAACACTATGGCACTAGCAGCCATATTGCCAACTTTATCGATTCAAACAGCGATATGGAATTCTATGACGTAGCTGACCTTGAACGCCTTAAGCTTGAGAATTTTAGCGGCTCTCAACAAGCGGTAATCTGTTTTAAAACCGGGCTGCAACGCCATCAGATTCGCGGACTCGGGGGGGAGCAGGATTATGTCATTATCGAGGTTGCGGGGCAGGAGGGGTTTTTGCAGGAAAATCAACAACTCTTTCAGAGGGTCGCCAAGCAATTTATTAATACCGTTAATGCGATTCGCATGGAGGTCTCCGATAGCACTTTTGATGAACGTTATCTGCACCGGACCCGAGAAATTATTGCTCAACTTACGAATCAGCATGATAAAAAGAAGCTTATTCAATTTCTTTTAAACAAGGCTTTGAGTCTGGCGCCGGATGCCGAGGCAGTCTCTTATGGTGAAGTCACCGTGGGGGCGGCAGGGGCCTCCCCATCTATTGAGATCATCAAGTCCATCGGCGGCGACGGGGGATCCCACCTACTCATGAACGAGGGGGTTTGGCAGAGTTGTTGGGAGAGCAAAGAGAGTGTAGTGGTTAACAATCAGTTTGATGCGGGTGGGCTGAAGATCAAAGGAGCACCCATCGAAAAGCCTCAGTCCGCTCTCTGCGTGCCACTATTTAACAAACACCACAAACTCACTGGTATAATCAGCCTTAGCTCTTCCCAGGTCAGCACTTTTCAGCCGGTACACCGGCGTATGATTGAGTGGCTCGCGCACGGTTTTAGTGCGCAAATTCGGGTGATAGAGGCGCAGGAAAGGAAAGGGGGAAACAGCGCATCACAGCCCCAAGAGGCCGTAGCACCTTGTATCAGTCAAATTATCCAGTTATTTAGTGAGGCTGAATGGGATACCACCGACTATGACCAGCTTTTCCAGCAAGCAATCGCTGAGGTGGTTAAAGGCATTGGTCGTTCTGCCTCGTGGGTACTGCTTGAGAAACACCCAGGTTCACACTTCGAGGTTGTTCAACAGGAAAAATTTAACCCCTTAAAAAACGAGGTAACCGGTAATTTAGCTGGCTGCCCGATCGTCAACGAATTGCTCTCTGGCAAAGTCAAAAACTTCATGGAGCCAGACGTGCGTTCTAATAAACGGTTCACCAAGCTAATGCCACTGCTGGGTGTGGCCACACGCTCTTGTTTGGCGATGTCTTTATCGGTAGAACGCGGTAAACAGGAGGGGAAAGGTTCTGCCAGAGATACCACCACCTACGGTCTGTTTCTATTTCACACTATTGTTGATCACTATCGTAACAATGACCTGGAATTTTTGCAGATCACAACCTCTCTGATACAAGAACTAATGAAACAGCGAGCGCTGAAGGAGAAGTTTGAACGCTTGGCACCGCTCTCCATTTCGGGTTCCATGGCTGCTCAAATGGCACATGAGATCAGAAACCCCTGCCAACCGATCAGTAATTTTGTCTCGGTAACGGCTAAATTGCTGGCAGATACCGAGCATTACGGAGAGTTACTTAGTGATCCAGAGTGGATCGAAGGTGCCAGGGAGATGGCTGATATCGCAAATAAATCCCTGAAGCGGATCGATTTGAATGTTAACCAGTTGATTCATCTCTCCGACATTGGTCATATCCGTTTGACCAATGTCTCCATTGAAGAGGCATTCAATGATGTCTCGTCCTATCGTTGGTATCTGGATGGAGGCGAGAGCCAGATAGAGAATAAACCGATCTCTATTATTATCGATGTCGCACCGTTCACTGTTCCTCAGATACGCTTCGACAAATTCCAACTGGCTACTATACTGAGCAATTTGATCCGAAATGCATTTCAGGCGATCACCTCCTCCTCTCGTGACGGGCGGGGGGCTATTCATCTCGGCGTAGAGTGGATTGAGGCAGATAAGTTTCCTTTGCGTATTTATGTTACAGACGATGGCCCAGGCATTCCGGCGGCGGTAAAAGAGCGTCTGTTTCTACCTTTTGAGACCACCAAGACCCAGGGAACCGGGCTGGGTTGCACCATCTGCAAGCTGCTGATTGGTAAAATTGGCGGAGAAATATCCGTTAACAGTGCGATGGGGCGGGGCAGTACCTTCTCTCTGCATATCCCTAACGACAGTATTATTTCATGATAGAGGTCAGCTCATGAACAGTAAAAAATCACCACACAATTCAGCATCCGGTATTCATCTGTTGATCATTGATGATGAAGAGGCTGTATGCAAGGGCTATGAGTTTCAGCTAAAAACCTTTGCTGATTTCAGGGCGATTATTTCAATAACCGATCCAGAAGAGGCGCTACTTTATCTAGAAGAGGAGGGAGAGCAGGGGGTGGATGTTGTGCTATTGGATATGAAAATGGCCCCATTGGACGGTCTGCAAGTATTGAGTCGCATCAAAGATATCAGCGAAGCGATACAGGTGATCGTAGTCTCCACCTTTGTTGATAATAAGAATGAGAGCCTTATCGAAACACTGGAAAAAATCGGTGTGGCAGGCATTGTTGAAAAACCGGTTGATGATTTTGATGTGCTGACAGTTAAGATCAAAGAGGCGGCAAAGAGAAAAAATAAAATCATTCAAACGGTTGATGAAAATAAATAGGCGCTGGAGGTGTGTGTGAAGATAGATGATTGTGATAGTGCGCCGTTACTGCTTGAGCGGCTGAGGGATAAGGAGCTGGCATTCGCCGAATTCCGTTTTTGCGACATCTATGGTTTTTTGAAGTCATTCACCATACCAATGGCGTATCTGCAACTGACAGACGATGGTGATTCATTCGAAGGCAAGGGCTTTGATGGCTCTTCGATAGCCGGGCTCACCGGTATTGAGCGGAGTGATTTACAGGCTCGGCCAGATTGGCGCAGCTGCTGTGTGCCCGATGACCCCGGTGATACCGCAATCTTTTTTTGTACCCTGCACGATCTTCAGGGCCAGGCATTTATTCAGGGTGACGCTCGCTACCAACTGATCAACAAACTCCAACAGATTAAAGAGCAGCAGGGTTATCATTTTTTAATGGGCGCAGAGCTGGAGTTTTTTTTATTACGCAAGCTTGATAATCGGTGGCATCGGGATTCACTGCAAACACAGGATGCCCGAGGGTATTTTGACCTGACATCTATCGGTTTTGGCGACATAGTGTTGGAGCGAATTGTAAAAAAAGCACAGGGGATGGGCATTGCCATTGCCCAGTATAACCATGAAGTGGCCCCCAGCCAGTTTGAAATTGCACTCGTGCCGACCCACCCTGTGCAGCTGGCCGATAATATCATTGCATTACGCCATATTATTCGCGAAGTTGCACGGAATGAAGAGAATCTATTCGCCACCTTTATGCCCAAACCCTTTGCCGAGCGAGATGGTTCTGCATTGCACCTTAACATCACGATATTAAAAAATGATGAGAGTAAAGAAAATGAATCTGAGCGGCTCTCGATAATCGGTCGCAGCTTTATGGCGGGTTTATGCCGATATGGTCGTGAATTGGCGCTTGCCAGCAATCAGTGGATTAATTCATACAAACGGTTCCAGCCTGATTTTGATGCACCGCTCTATTTGAAGTGCAGTAAAGACTTACGGGCAACCAGTATTCATTGTGGCCAAATAGGTGATCCGATTACCCCGCGCTGGGGTATTCAGGTCAGTCACCCTGATAGCGCCTGTAATCCTTACCTCTCTTTTCTCTCGCTGCTTGCCGCAGGCATGGCGGGTGAAAACCATGAAAATCTGGTGATACACAAAGATGAAAAATCATTAACAGACGCAATAGAGGAGGAGAAAACACAGCGGCTACCGCAGAGTTTTTTACCCGCAGACCTGGGGGAAGCCATTGATATTTTCAGGAACAGTGCCTTTGCCAAATCGGTGTTTGGGTCAGAGCTGTGCCATAAGCTGGTTGCTCTCAAGACCAAAGAGGAGTGGCGAAAGTTTGAACACTATGTCACCGATTGGGAAATTAATGAATATCGGTCGAGGTTTTAATCATGGATGTAACTGCTTTACTTGAAAAAATAAAAGAGGATCAGATTAAGGTTCTGGAATTTTGGTATGTGGATATTCTCGGTACAGTTAAGTCGATCGCCATTCCCATTGAGCCGACGGACACACAACAAGAGCGCTTGAAAAAGGCCTTGAACGGTGGTTTGCATTGTGATGCTTCCTCATTGCATCCAGGCGAGAGAGTAAAAAAAATTAACCGCGAGGTTTTAATTCGCCCAGACCTTGATAGCTATCTGCCCTTTCCCTGGACTCTTTCCGAAAATAGCATCCGCTCTACCCTGCGTGACGCCTTGAAGGAAGCTAACAGCTCTCTTAGCCAAGCAACACCCACAGCGCGCATCTTCTGTACAATCGGCAGGGTAGAAAGTGGAGGAGATCAATCACATGTTAGTGACCGCGAAATATGCTCCCGCAGCATCTTGATTAAACACCTCAAGAAACTGCAAGGTGAGTTGGGCTGCGAATATATTGTCGGTCCTGAGTTAGAGTTCTACTATTTTAAACGCGATGTGGACGGCAACTATAAAAGTATTGATAAAGGGGGGTATCTTGATACTGCTTATGGCGCAAGCCATTCCGATAAACTGCGCAAACTCACCACCCTGATCTGCCAAAGCATGGGAATCCTTATAGAATATCACCATCATGAAGTTGGTAAAGGCCAGCAGGAGATTAACCTGTTTCGGGCAGATGCTTTGATTATGGCGGACTGGGTTTTAACCTATAAGGTGGTCGTTAAGGAGATCGCCCGACTGTTCGGTTTTGAGGCATCGTTTATGCCAAAACCGATTAATGATACCCATGGCAACGGTATGCACGTGCATCAATCATTGTGGAAAAACAATAAAAATGAATTCCATGACTCAACGGCAAGATACAACCTCTCGCAGAGCGGGCGTGCCTTCACCGCAGGTTTGTTAGCTTATGCCCGTGAGATTACCGCGATTACCAACCAGTGGGTTAACTCCTATAAACGCTTGGTTCCGGGGTATGAGGCTCCTGTCTATAACGCATGGGGCGAAGCTAATCGCTCTGCATTGATTCGCATTCCCAATAATTTTTCAAAAAAACCTGGAAATGTGCGTATTGAGTACCGCAGCCCAGACCCCACTTGCAACCCTTACCTGGCTTTTAGCGCCATGTTGAGTGCGGGCATGGCGGGTGTAAAAAACAACCTGGAGTTGCATTCGCCCATACACGAAAATATTTTTGTTATGCCGCAACAGGTTATTAATGAGAGACAAATAGAGGTTTTACCGAGTAACTTGGGAGACGCCTTAGCGCATCTTAGAAAAAGTCAGTTAATGGAAAATCATTTTGGCAAAGAATTTATTGACACCTATTTAGAATTGAAAATGACAGAGTGGCATCGATTTAGTCGCACCGTTACCGATTATGAGTTTAGTGAGATGTTTAGGCTTGGGCTGTGATAACTACGCTGCCACGTGGGCCCGAATTTCGCCAGTTAATTTTGATTCCCCTACCTCATTAGGTATGAATTCTAATTCTTCGCTTTCATCTACTGCCTTTAGATCAGTATTTTTGGCAGGCTTACCACTTTGATCTGAGGGATTAAGGTAGTCTTTTATTTTGCTGAACGCCTCATCAGAAAGCTTACTATTTCTTGTATCAAATAATCCCCCATCTTGAGCTAGAAGGAAAAAATCAGAGGATCTTATTTCATGTGTACCGAGTACTAAATTGGCATCCATAAGGTGGTGCATGTATTTGTCAAAGGAAGGTGAACTTATCGCCTTAAACTGTTTATATAGTTGTTGGTTTATTTCAAAATCCATACCTTCTACTCCTTGTAGCTGAACCGATAAAGCCCTCAAATCTGAAATTGATAAAGAGATTTTATCCCTAGCCAATTGATCAATCACAATCAACAGTGCACGGCTCTCCGGTTCCAATTTTATCTTGCGGTGATGAGCAGGCAATACCCGGTCGATAAAATAATCCTTTGTTCTATCGCTTGCTTCTTTGTTAAGCAAGTTTTGTGCAATAGCATGGACAGCCTCCCCTCTTGGAAAGGTCTTTTGAAGTCGATGCAATAGTGTTGTAAAAAGTTGAGCCTTATTATCTGAGTGCTGTAGTGCTGTGGAAAATGAAGCCGCCAAATCGATACACCCCAGCCGTCGCGTAAATAGCAGCAGTTTACGCTGTAGCAATTTTTGGCTGCTTTCATCTAACGTGGAAACATTCACCCGACAATGGGAACCCGTATTTAAAAAATCCTGCTGGCGAAATAACCACCATTGATTATTTTCGTCTCTTAATGCTCTTAATGGCGATGCCTCTTCACCGATCAGTGCTTTTAACAGCCACGTATCTTGTTGAGGATCGATACGCCAAAGTTGATCGCTAATTGTTTGCACACCCACTCTTTCTACTAGGCGGAAGGCTCTGAGTTCTAAGGCATCTGAATTTATTCCCCGCAGAGTGGCTAAATGGGGGCGTAGTTTTTTGATGAAATCAGGCCAGTTTTTTTGTTGCGCAGGTAACTTTAGTTGCTGGAACGCTGTTGTTTGTTGCAGAATATGTTCCAGGTAGCTCTCTAGCGGTCTATTTTCTTTTGAAACAATTTGATGTGATTTTGATGCTTGATTTGCAATCAAGTCAAAGCGGAATAGATGGTAACCCTGCTGATTATATTCCAGCCCTAGCGGCGCACGTTCACCTAAAAACAAGGCATCAACAAGCCAGTTATCGTTATCGTTATCGTTATCGTTAATACTGGATTCTGTGGCGAACTCGAGTGAATACAAATGTTTGGCGATGACATTAAGCGGAACGTAATGAACCAGCCGGCGTGCGGTAATGTGGGTATTCTCTGCGGCTTGCTTTTTATGCAGGGCATTGAAGTCACTTTGAAGTTTTTCCAAATGAACTGGAAATTGATCAGGTTTAGCACGGCACAGCCCTATAAAGGCCATGGGTGCATACTCGGGAAGGAAAAAACTGCTATGAATCAGGTTCTCCAAGCAGTCGCTAGCATGGTACCCAGGAGACATGCCCGCAACAATATCAATGGTCAGTGCAAATAACTCTTTGCCTTCTTGCTGGCTCGGCATACCAAAAAAACCATTTCCTATTTGCGGGATTAGTTTTGGGATGATTTCAGTCGCGTTGACACGACCAGCAAGGTGTAACAACTGCCTGGCTAAACTAATTGAGTGCTGCTTTGGGGCCAATTTTGAAAACGCGATAGCGATGCCACGATTAAACTGGCTCTTGGCTGAATAAGAAAGGAGGTCGTGAATATCCTTAAGTTCCGCAGTTAAGTCTCCCCGACGCTGAACAAAGTAGTTGAGTGGGGCAAAAGCATCCAGATGTTTTTTCGAATCAACTTCGTCATCAGGAGAAGAGATGTCACTGAAACCACGACACAGCCAGTTGGCAAATGCCTTTGCATCGAATTTTTCCAGCGGTTTAACATGTTCAATCAGCGGTTTCATGAAAAAATCCCCAGTAAGTATTTTTTCAGTTGTTCTGGAGGGCATGCCTCTCCGATGTGGCAAACAAAGGCTTCATCGTTATCATCGGAGGTTATGCCACGTGTTGTTTCGGTTCCCCCTATAAAGCAAAATGTTGCTGATAAGTCTTTGTTGAATGGCATTGCTTCCACCACTCTTTCTGGCGCACCGTCAATGATGGTTTTCTTCAGAGCGATCTTTTCGAGGCACACGGTATGCCCCCATCCAGTGCAATGTTTTGCTGATACATGATCGGGGCGGGTTCTAAAGCGGCGGTGGCTTCCGGCATCGGCAAATGTAGGACGCGCATGTTTGTGCTGCGTGAGCTTTGCCCCCGGTATTTGTATCTCTATTAAGGCTTTTTTACTTTCATGATGAATGAGGCCAAGCAGGTCACGTACCGCGTCTGCAGGCTGATCCGCCTGTTTTTCATCCGCTATTGATTCTTTCGGGGTAATCCAGAAGGGTCTTTTTTCACCACCGAGTTTGGCATTTTCCTGATAGATATCACTTCTACCATTCAATGATTCAATGGCTTCTTTAAGTATTGGGTCGGCAGGGTCGGGGTTAGATAGAAAATATGTGTGGCCTGATTTGCTTGCTGAATCTTTTATAAGGTGTTCATTGAAGGTGCCTATTTCTATCACCGTGCTAAAGCCCGTTTTGCTATTTATCGTATTTGTTTGCTTTGTGCATTCAAAAAGAAATGATCTGCTTTTACTGCCATTTCTGGGGCGGCACCCACGGGCGGTGTCTTCGAATTGGGCCACCAGCTCTTCTGTTGTATCAACCTGTTCTTGTGTGAATGATTCTAGGCAGTTCATAAGAAACGTCTGTACAAAAAAAGGATCTTTAACCAGATTTTCTTCCAAGGCAGCAATGATATTGCATGCCACAATCTGCCCTACTGGTTTGTCGCATAATAGCATTATCATTTTTTCTGAAAGTGGCATATCCGTGCCTCGCCGTGGAATAGTTTGTGTCTGAAATAGACAACCACAAACAAGGTAACATTGATGGAGGGAAGGCGCTAATTTTCAGCCTCTGTCAGAGGCAGTTTTTTTGCGACAACCACGAATTATTTCACCCCGTTGGCGGTGGGGGTTTTTCACCAGTAACAGTGACAGGTAGTTCACCTTTTCGCCCTGTAATGAGGCGACATCATGCACTACCCGTTCGTGGGGCGAGCCTGCCTTTTCGATGAAGCGACTCTCTGCCAGCAGCCCCCGCTCTGCCAGCAGGTTGATAATTTCATCCAGCAGCGGTTTCACCTTAAGTAGAATCAGGGTGTCGAATTCATCCAGCAGATGTGAGATTGTCTTGATACCGTAACCGGCGGGAATAATAGCGATGGTGTCGTCCACATCTGCCAGCGGCATTTGCAGCCGCGCCGCCGCCGCATTAAATGAGGGAACTCCGGCGATGGTCTCTACCTCGATGCTTTCATCTAGCGCCCGCACGGTGCGCGCCAGATGGCCGAAGGTTGAGTAGGTGGAGGCGTCACCCTCGACCAGAAACAGTACATCTTCTCCCCGGTGCAATCTTTCGATCACCGTTTCGGCGGCTTGGAGCCAATATTTGGCCAATTTTTGTGCGTCGTGGGTCATCGGGAAGATCAGCGACATATGTTGTGCGGGGAGCGGCAGCCCGGCACGCAGCACAATATCCAGCGCGTAGCTGTCACTGTTTGGGTTGCGAATCGGATAAGCCCAGACCTTGTCACTCTGTAGCAGTGCCCAGGAGCGGCGGGTGATCAAGTCGGGGTTACCCGGCCCCAGCGATACGCCGTACAAAATACCGTTATTCACACTCACCGCCTTGTTGTGCAGAGACAATCCAGACCGGATTTTCGGCCTGCATGCGGTGCATATGTAGAATAGGCTGGCTGCGGCTCGCTTGTAGCTGGGTGACATCCCACGCGGCATTCAGCTCGCTGAGTCTCTGGGTTGCCAGTGCCAGATTTTCCAGCGTCACAAAGTTCATCACCAGCCAGCCGCCCGGCTTGATTCTCGACAGGCAGAGGGTGATCAGCTCGGCTAGTTCACCACCGGAGCCACCAAAAAAGATCGCATCGGGATCGGGCCAGTTGGCCAGAAGATCGGGCGCTTTGCCATGCTCTACGCGATAATTGGTGACCGCCATCTTGGTGCGGTTTTGATTGGCGATGGCAACATCTGCCGGGTTCTTCTCAATCGCGTAGACGTAGCCCTGGGGGCACAATCGGGATGCTTCCAGCCCCACCGAGCCAGAGCCTGCACCGATATCCCAGACGATGCTATTCACCCGCAGTTGCAACCGCGCCAGCGAGACCGCCCGCACCTCCCGCTTGGTGATCAGGCCCTTGTCGGGCTTGCGCTGGAAAAAGCACTCATCGGCCAATCCGAACCGCGGCGAGTGGTCTGAATTCTGGCGTTGCAGAATCACCACATTGGGGTCGGCAAAGCGGCGTTCAGCGGCATCGTGCAGTGAAAGATTGCGGATAATATTCTCATCATCGGTCAACAGTGCTTCGGCAACCGACAGGGTAAAATCATTTGCCAGACCGGCATCAATCAACATACGAGCGATACGATCTGGGCTGTTTTCCGGGCTGGTGAACAGTGCGATCAGCGGGTTGTTGCGTGCCATCTGCAACACCGGGTAGAGGCCGTGCTCCGGCCCCGCCGCTGCCGACCACTCACCGGCATCCTGAGTGTGGGCCGAGCAGATGACCGCATCTTGCCAGGCGAGGCCCAGGCGGGCAAAGGCCAGTTGAAGGGTGGAGACGTTGGGGATCACCTCACAGCGGCCAGCATCCAGTTTATTCAACAGATAACGGCCAATGCCGTGGCACATCGGATCACCGGTGGCGAGCACTACCACATGCTGCTTCTCCGCCAGCGCCTGCTCTATCCAGAGCGGCAATTTGGTGAGGCCAGCAGCCAGATCACGCTGCCGGGCGGTGTGAGAGAATTCTATTTCAAACAGCGCCAGGGTGCGTGCTGCACCAATAACAAGATCCGCCCGGCGAATAGAGTCAATCGCCTGATGGCTGAGACCGGCCACGCCGTTATCCAGCACGCCGATGATGTAGGCGGGATTAGCCATTTTGTGCCACCTCCGCCAGCTTATTGCCATCAAAATCACAGACCAAAACCGTTAAATCAAACCGGCTGTTTTCGTAACGCGCCATGATGGTGCTGATCACCTTGCGCCCCAGCGCCTGATAAA
The DNA here is from genome assembly GCA_022712945.1 of Gammaproteobacteria bacterium. Lineage (GTDB taxonomy): Bacteria > Pseudomonadota > Gammaproteobacteria > RBG-16-57-12 > RBG-16-57-12 > JAFLJP01. The sequence goes on from JAFLJP010000045.1 coordinate 28,327, forward strand.
ACTCACGGCCCAACCCCAACTCTTCGATACGCTCCCCGGCATAACGGGCAGTTTGAGCGGCACGAATATCAGTGCAGACCGCTTCGGGCACGCCAATTTCGCTTGCCAGCTCTGCCAGCAGGCCGGTATTGACCGCATTGCGGTTGGCATGGGTGATGGTTTCACCCTGGGCCATCTTGGTCAGCTTGCCGACCATGCCGCCGATAATGACGTGCTCGATCCCCTCCCGATGGGCGGTATCCAACGCATATTTAAGGAAGTCACCCATCTGCACAAAACAGGCGGGGGCCAGTTGTGGCAACTCGGCGATAACAAATTTTTCGGTACGGCCACCGGTGGTCAAGACCACGCTCTCCTGCCCCTGATTAGCCGCCACTTGAATTCCCTGAATCACACTGTCGCGGAAAGCCGCTGTTGAGTAGGGGTGGACAATACCGGTGGTGCCGAGGATGGAGATGCCGTTCAAAATGCCGAGCCGGGCATTCAGGGTGCGTTTGGCCATTTCGACACCGCCGGGCACCGAGATAGTCACCTCCAACCCCTGGGTCTCCAGCAGTGGTGCAGCGACCATGCGTACATTATCTTCGATATTTTTTCTCGGCACTGGGTTGATCGCCGGGCCATTCACTTTCAGGCCCAGCCCCTGCATGGTGACCACACCGACACCGTCGCCCCCTTTCACCACCACCTCACCCGGACAGTCGGCCAACAGGCGCACATCGGCGGTTAGCGCGGCTTTGTTGGTGACATCCGGATCATCACCGGCATCCTTGATCACCACCGCGTGGGCGGTGCCATTTTCACAAAAGCCGTCGCTCACCGAAAAAGAGACCAACTGACCATTGGGCAGCTGTGATTCAACTACCTCCGGCACTGCACCCTCCAGCAGCCCCAGCGAGGCGGCACGCGCCGCCGCCGCTGAACAAGCGCCGGTGGTAAAGCCTTTGCGGGTGCCTTTTTTCTTCTTTTCCATTATGAATTTTGTTTCTGCCGCGCTTCGACCAGTGCCAATAATGCATGCAGTGCCGAGACCACCAGTGTTGAGCCACCCTTGCGCCCCTGGGTGATGATCCACGGCACCTCATCCAGTTCACTCAGTGCCGCTTTCGATTCCGCAGCGGAGACAAAACCGACCGGCATGCCGACAATCAGCGCCGGGCGGGCTTTGCCCTGTTTGATAAGCCGTAGCACCTCCAATAGCGCAGTCGGTGCATTGCCAACGGCGACGATGCCACCATCCAGCAGCCCCTGCTGTTGCGCCTTGCGCATCGCCTGCACTGCACGTGTGGTGTTGTCTTTCTTGGCCTGGGCGATCACATCCTCATCGGAGATAAAGTGGTGGGTCGCCATGCCAAAGTGGGAGAGCCGTGGCTTTGAGAGGCCGACGCAGATCATCTCCACATCGGCGACAATCGCCGCCCCTTGGGTAATGGCCTCGATACCCGCCTCCACAGCGGCGGGATGAAACTGGCTCAGGCCGTTAAATTCAAAATCGGCGGTGGCGTGAATCATGCGGCGCACAATCTGCCACTCACCGTCACGGTAGGCATCGTGTGCACCGGCCTCACTATCGACAATCGCAAATGAGTCGTGCTCGATCTTCTGCCCCGCCTGGGTCAGCTGTTCGGTAATAACATTACTCATGCGGTTACCTCGTCATGTTCATGGTGATGATGGTGGTGATGCTCAGCCTCCGCCTGTTGGCGATAGAGGCAGCCATCGCACTCCATCATTTTGAGTGGTGAATCGCCCATATCACCCGCCGCCTCTGCCACCCGCTCATTCAGCAGGGTGTAGATCTCATCTTCAAAGCCAAAATAGCCGCCGAGTGAGAAGGTGATCTGCGGGTACTGTGTTTGCAGCCGCGCCACTTGGCATTTAATCCGCTCAATCAGGGTGCCGGTGAAAAGATAGTAGGGAAGAATCGCCACTTGACGCATCCCCAGCGCCAATTGACGCTGCACGGCGGTTTCTAAGCGTGGGTGGGTGATGCCAGTGAAGGCGATATCCACCAGTTCGTGCTCGCTCTCTTCCAGCAGCCAGCGCGCCATTTTGGCCACTTCGCCATTGGCCACCCGGTCAGACGAGCCGCGCCCCAGCAGAATGACACCGCTGTTTTTAGGGTCGGGCATGTCCATCTCTGCCATCACTTTTCGCAGGTTACGCTTGAGAATATCAAGCACCCGCTCGGTGGCTCCCAGATGGCGGGCGTAGATAAACTCAACCCCGGGGTGGCGTTTGCGCCCATCGGCGATAAAGTGGGGAATCTCCATCTTCACGTGACCGGCTGCGTTCAAAATCAGTGGCACAACAATGACACGTTCAGCCCCTTTGGCGGCATTGTCCAGCCCTTGGTCAATCAGCACCTCGGCAAACTCGATAAAGCAGGTTTCGATCTGCCATTGTGGGTTTCTGGCTTGCCAGGCGGCGGCAAACGCTTCAATTTCGCGGTTGCCATTTTTGTTACGTGAGCCGTGGCCCACCAGTAGAATGGTTGTTTTCATCATGTTACTCGTGGCGTAATGCCTATTCAGAGATTCCCTTGCGGAAACGGTGACTAAAGCTCTTGTCGTAAAGTTTGGATTTTTTCAGTTCAGACCAATGACGGGCGCCGATGGTCGGGCTGACGATAATCATCGCCTGACTGTTCACCTTTTCGGCGCGGCACTTATCCCGAATATCGGCCAGAGTACCGCGAATGATCTTCTCTTCATCCGGCCAGCTCGCCTTGTGTACCACGAGTATCGGTGACTCTTCCGGCCAACCGGCGGCCAACAAGTCCGTCTGTACCTTCTTCAGCAGGGTGATGGAGAGAAACAGGCAGAGGGTGCAGTGGTGCTGGGCTAGCTCTGGCAGTGATTCGCCACTTGGCATCGGGGTTCGGCCCTCCACCCGGGTCAGAATGACCGTTTGGGTCACTTCGGGCAGGGTCAAACTCTCAACCCCCGCCGCCGCCGATGCCATGGCCGAAGAGACTCCCGGCACCACGCCCACCTCAATACCCGCTTCATCCAGCGGCTGTACCATCTCGATCAGCGCACCGTATAGGCCCGGATCACCGGTTTGCAGGCGGATCACCGTGCGATTGTCTTGAGCCTGCTCGATCAACCAGCCGACAATCTGCTCCAGATCCATTCCTTTGGAGTCCTGAATTTCACAGCCAGATTTGGCCCAGCGTGTTGTCGCCTCAGAGACCAGTGAACCGGCAAACAGAATCGCATCTGCCTTTTCAATCAGCCCCCGGCCTTTCACGGTAATCAGCTCCGGATCACCCGGCCCCGCCCCCACAAACCAAACCTTGCCCATATTCGGCCTACCTAAGCATTCGCGGTGTAGAGACGCTTCTCAACCAGTGGCGTGCCTTTCAGGGCATGCAACTTCTTTGCGCCAGCCAAAACCGCCAGATCGAGTACCGGCTCCAGCAGAATCACCATCAGATAAGCACCACCAAAAGCGAATACCTGGCTCAGGTTCTCACTGCCGAACCCTTGGCCATAAAAGGCCCAGAATGCGACCCAAGCAACAATGCCGCCCTGGTAGGCAACACTTAGTTTCAGCGCCTGTGAGTAGCTGATCTCCTGATAGCTAATATTGTCAGGAATTACCCGCTTCGCCAGCATAGCCATGGCAAACAGTGGCAACAGCAGTGTGGTCAGGTTCATACCGTACTGCGGCAGGTCGAGGGGGGCCAGTAATGTGCCTTGAATCAGCAGGCCGACGGCCAGACCAATTGCCGCCGGAGCCGCACCAAAAACCAAAAACAGGGTTGAACCCAGAATAAAGTGAACCTCCGAAACACCCACCGGGTAGTGTGGCAACACCTCAAAAAATGAGAAGACCAGCAGCGCCGCCAGCAGGCTACGGCTGGTGAGCGAGAGCAGCCCATCTTTTTTGAATGTATCAAAAGCCACCTTGGCGGTCACCGCCAGTGCTGCCACGGCGGTGCCGTAGCTGAGTGCTATTTTTGTGCCCTCTACAATACCGGGTTCAATATGCATGATTAACTCCTTATTGAGTATTTAACTTTGCGATAACAGTGCCCCTAAGACAATAGCAGTTGGCTGCACGCCTTTGGGTTGGATGGAAAATAAAAATGAAGATAACTGGCGGTCAGGCTCCTCTGGCGGTAAAGCGCCTCGCCTGCCTGACCATTGCGTTGTTTGCTAGCGTATGTCTCTGTTGCCAACGCGCCCTCCAGTCGTGAATAGTGAAAGGTGTGCCCACGCACGTCTCCTTCCGGCAGGGTAAGCGCCTGCATACCCAGTCCACCTAGACGCGGCTGCATAATCGCCCGCCCGGGCAGCAGGCCAACCATGGCGTGCTGTTGTTCATCTTGGGTTTGTAGTGACTCACTTAAATAGAGCATACCACCGCACTCCGCCAGAATCGCTTTGCCCTGTTGATAATGGGCGACAATAGCGGCGATCATCGCCTGGTTTTGTGACAACTGTTCTGCATGTAGCTCGGGATAACCACCCGGCAGCCACAGCGCATCAACCTCGGGCAGCCGCTCATCCCGCAGCGGTGAGAAGTAACAGAGTTCAGCCCCCATCTCCTCCAGGCACTCAATATTGGCCGGGTAGATGAAGCTAAATGCATCATCTTTTGCCACACCAATGCGCACCCCTTCCAGATAGCACGGTAGAGCGCTTTTTTCTGGCAGGTTTGATACCTTATCCAGTGCCACCTCTGGTGCCAAAAGCGCCAGCTCTGGGAGGGTCAGTGCTGCCGCCGCTGCATCCAGGCGGGCATCCAGATCAGCCACTTCACTGGCCTGCACCAGGCCCAGATGGCGACTGGGCAGATTCAGCGTCTCATCTTTTCTCATATAGGCAAACGGTGCCAGCTGCGGCGGCAGACTCTCTGCCAACAGCTGGGCATGGTGATCACTGGCGACACGGTTGGCCAACACTCCGGCAAAGTGCAGAGTGGGCCGGTAACTGGCCAGGCCGTGGGCCACTGCGCCAAAAGTCTGGGCCATCCCTTTGCTGTCAATCACCGCCAATACCGGAAGGTCGAACTGCTCGGCCAGATCGGCGCTGGAGGGTGTGCCATCAAACAGCCCCATCACCCCCTCAATCAAAATCAGATCAGCCACCTCGGCGGCCTCGGCCAGATACCGGCGGCAAGCTGCTTCACCCACCATCCATAGATCAAGCTGGTAGACCGGTTGGCCCGAGGCTTGCTGAAGAATCATCGGATCAATAAAGTCGGGCCCGGTTTTGAAAACCCGCACCACTTTACCCTGCTGGACATAACGACGCGCCAGCGCAGCGGTCACCGTGGTTTTTCCCTGCCCGGAAGCGGGGGCAGAGACCAACAGAATGCGACAGCGGACACCACTCATCACATCGCCCTTGCGGTGTGAGCGTATTGATCCGATTTAATTTTGATAAAATTTGCTCCCAAAAACCCGTAAAACAGAGCACAGGCAGGAAAATATAGTCGAGACATTATCCTGCTGCATCGCCCTCCGCAATACAGAAAAAATCGATCTCAGGCCGGTCTCCGGGCTTGCGAGTGAGCAGCTGTCGCTGCTTGGCCAGACCGCCTTCCCGTGCAAAAGCACAGTGGCTGAGTGATCTTGACCTGACTCGCTTACCGTTGCGGGGGCAGCATCGGAATTGCCAATGGAATAGACCAGAGACGCACCGACTTCCCGTTTAATCCATCGAGCGAATACTCTCAGGACACCTTCGATTTCAGTAGCCGCACTCTATTCGGAATGGCTCTGTGAGTCAATGGATTCCAGTGTGGCGGGGTGAAAAGCGTCATCTTCCAAGGTAGGTCTGGAGGCCGAAGCTTCAGCCTGTGGGATTTATCCCTGTTTATTGATGATGCAATCTGCCGTATAATTCGCGCACAAATAAAATTTCAGCCATTTATCGTCAATTTGGGCCAGCCCCAGTTAATTAAGGAATATAAAATGAACATCAACAATCTTTCAGCAGGTAAAGATATCCCTAATGACATCAATGTCATTATCGAAATTCCTGCTAATGCGGATCCGATCAAATATGAAGTGGATAAAGATTCCGGTGCGGTTTTGGTTGACCGTTTCATGGGAAGCTGCATGTTTTACCCAGTAAACTACGGCTTCATGCCTCACACTTTAGCGGGTGATGGCGATCCGGTTGATGTGTTGGTCATGGCACCCCACGCACTGGCGATCGGTTCAGTGATTCGTGTTCGCCCGGTGGGTGTGTTGAAGATGGAAGATGATGGTGGTGTTGATGCGAAAATACTCGCGGTACCTGTCTCCAAGCTGACGCCTTTGTATAACGGTATCAATGATATTGATGATGTTGATGCGCTATTGAAAGATCAAATTGTCCATTTTTTCCAGCACTACAAAGAGCTGGAAAAAGGCAAGTGGGTCAAAATTCAAGGGTGGGAAGGTGTTGATGCTGCTCGTGAGGAGATTCTGGCGGGTATTGAAGGCGAAAAGAACGCTAACCCGGACAATTCATAAATTATGCACAATCTCGCTTGTCTATTGATTCCACAGGAAATATTTCTTCAGTCGTTGGTAATCACTGATACGAAGCTCCTTCATAAATTTCCCTGTAAAACCAATATCCTGCGCGATTTTTGCACAAATTCATGAAATGTCCGGAATAAATAGATCCGTTATCTTTGCTATTTAAAGAACGGCGTACCCTGATTCGGTACGCCGTTTTTTTATGGCTGCAATTTGTCAGCGCCTTTAAATCCACAAAGAGAGCAGGTAAGCTACGGCAATGAATTTACAATTTACAAAAATGCAGGGGCTGGGTAATGACTTTGTCATTATTGATGCGATTAACCAGTCGGTTGAATTAACGCCTGAACAGACCCGCTTTATTGCTGATCGCCATTTTGGTATCGGCTGTGATCATGTGTTGCTGGTGGAGCGAAGTGCCCTGCCAGCCGTTGATTTTCGCTACCGAATTCTGAATGCCGATGGCAGTGAAGTGGAGCAGTGTGGTAATGGTGCCCGTGGTTTTGCACGTTTTGTGCACAACAAGGGGCTGACTGATAAAGAGATCATTGTGGTAGAGACATCCGGTGGCATTATTACCCTCTACCTGCTGGAAGATGAGTTGGTTCGGGTGGATATGGGGGTGCCACGCCTGTTGCCGGCAGAGATCCCCTTTGAAGCACCACAACAGGCGGCCAGCTATGAAATAGATGTGGCGGGTGAAACAGTGCAAGTGGGTGCTCTCTCCATCGGTAACCCTCATGTGGTGCTGCGGGTGGAGGATATTCAGCAGGCACCGGTCGCAACACTGGGGCCACGGCTGGAGTCTCATCCACGTTTCCCAAACCGGGTGAATGTGGGCTTTATGCAGGTGCTCAACTCCCAGCATATCAAGCTGCGGGTTTATGAGCGCGGTGCCGCCGAAACCCTCGCCTGTGGCAGTGGTGCCTGCGCTGCGGTGGTTTCTGGTAGACTACAAGGCTGGTTAGATGAACATGTCACCGTCTCCCTGCCGGGGGGCGATTTAATCATCCGCTGGCCGGGCGAAGGTCAGCCCGTTGAGATGAGCGGCCCGGCGGTCGAGGTTTTTGAAGGTAGTATCAACTTATGAATTCTCAACAGACAAGTAAAAAAGTAGTGCAGGATCAAGAGAAGCAGATGATCGACTATCTGCGTAACCACCCCCACTTTTTTGATAATAACCCTGCGCTGCTGGCTGAACTGAGCGTACCTCATGTTCAGTCGGGTAATCCGGTCTCATTGATTGAACGGCAAGTCAAAGTGTTGCGCGAGCAGTCGCTTGAGTTAAAGGCACATCTGCAAGAGCTGATTGCCATCGCCCGGGACAATGATGACCTGAACCAGCGCCTCAACAGCCTCACTCTGGCGCTGTTGGCAGAACAGGATAAAACCATCTTTATCGAGCGACTGAAAAAGCGGCTGCACGATGATTTTGCCGCAGACGCAGTCGCACTGCACCTGCGTGAGGGGGATATCGAGCCTGACTGGCACGACCTCTATCAGGCGGTTAAACAGAGTGGCATCAAGTGCGGGCGTACCGCAGAGAGTAATAAACAGTTACTGTTTGGCGAGATGGCCGATAGCATCGATTCAGTCGCACTCATTTCACTGGACGAGGTGGGACTGCTGGCGATCGGTAGCCACGATAGTGAACATTTCCACAGCGATGTTGCGACAGACTACCTCAAACAGCTCGCGGCGGTGGTCAAGATAATATTAGTGCGTCTGAATTAAGGAATCTCTGAGCAAATCATGGAAAGCACGCAAATCCGCTGGGTGGACTCCTTTTTCGACCATCTGCATAACGAACGACAGCTCTCACCCCACACCTGTAAAAACTACCAACGTGACCTTAATTGCCTGCAACACTACTGTGACAAACAACAGATTAGCCGCTGGCAGCAACTGGATAGCCGTGCCATTCGCCACTACGTTGCCTGGCGGCACCGCAACGGCCTCGGTGGCAGCAGCCTGCAACGTGAACTCTCGGCAATACGCTCCTTTTTCAACTACCTGATTCGCGAAAATCAACTGCAAAATAATGTGGCACACGGCATCAGCGCCCCCAAGAGTGGCCGTAAACTACCAAAAACCCTCGACGTGGATGAGGTCAGTCAACTGCTGGATGGCCCGACCATTAATCCGGAAGACCCGTTGCAACTGCGCGACCTGACCATGATTGAGCTGATGTACTCCTGTGGCCTGCGACTCACCGAACTGGTGGAACTGGATCTGGGCGGCCTGGACCTGGGGGGTGCGATGGTGCGGGTGATCGGCAAAGGGAATAAAACCCGTGAAGTGCCCGTGGGTGGCAAAGCGATTACCGCGCTGCAAGGTTGGCTCAACATTCGCCCCACTATCGCCAACGCAGACGAACGCGCCCTGTTTGTGGGTAAACAAGGCAAGCGCCTCAGCCCCCGTGCAGTACAAAAACGGATGAAAGCACAGGGAATAAAACAGGGGCTAATCGCCAACGTGCATCCCCACCGTTTGCGTCACTCCTTTGCCAGCCACCTGCTCGAATCCAGTGGCGACCTGCGTGCGGTACAAGAGCTGCTCGGTCACGCAGACATTGCCACCACCCAGATTTATACCCACCTTGATTTCCAGCACCTCGCCGAGGTGTATGACAAAGCCCATCCGAGAGCCAAGAAAAAACCGTCTTAGGGATGTGGAAGAAGTTAAAGTACCGTTATTACGCCGGATTTTTGTTCACCCTCTCTAGGCCGGTATTGGGCGCATAGTGAGCTACGCAACGAATACCGGCCTAGAGAGGGTGGGCAAAAAGACAAGTAAGAGCGGTATTTTAATAAATTCTACATCCCTTAAATCACCACAATCACTCAAGAATAAAAAATATGGTTCGACTTATCTCTTGCAGGGAACTCTGCAAGTCATGATTAGTTTTACACTAAATTTAACCCGACTTGTTCAAACCCTCAGCAAAGTTAAACCCGTATAGATGATAGCCCCCAATACACAACGGATTGAGAAAAAACACTAGATGACCATTGTGCAGTCAGGAAAAAGTCGGCGTGCCCATACCCGTTATACCCTAAAGCTACCCGCGACCATAACCCGTGCTTTAATCCCCCAGCAAGAGGTCGAAATCTACGATTTTTGTATTGGCGGAATGTACTTGGTGGTAAATCAGACAGACCTCGCCACCTCGCCGATTGGTCACAGCGAAGTGATTAATATCAGCTTCACCCTGCCCGATAACCCAACGAACTCTCACCATTTTCAAGCCCGGGTAATACGTTCCGCTCGTCACAATTTAGGCATCTCGTTCCTTAATCCAAATAAAACCACGTTACAGAGTGTTTTAAACTACGCAACCAGCCAGCAGCCGACTATTATTCCAGCCCCACTCAGCGCCATCACCCGTAATAACATCGATAATGGTTACGCTGAAATTATTGCTCTGGTGATAAAAAATATCCGACGAGTTGTTGATGCTTACCTGCTAAAACAGGAGGTGACGTTTCTAAAATTAGCCAAACAGTCGAGCAATGTTATTCAACAAAACAGCTACTTCAGTGCAATCGACCGCTTCAAACTCCCCGTTTTCAAAAAGAGCCTCTTGGCCGGGCTGAAAAAAAACTTACTGGGAAAGCCAGCTCAAACACCCACTCAAACACCCTCAGTAGAGCGCCTGGAGTTCACCGAAAACCTCTCACTGGTTGGCGATGATGAGCTGAACGACTGGATTGCCCACGCCGATATTGCCAACAAAACAGAATCGAGCCACCACGAAGAACTTGTCGGCATTGAGCAACGCCTTACCCAGCTATTTGGCTATGCCATCTCCCACAGCAACAACCCATTGGGGCCGGAGTCGATATCCAGCGCCTACCAGGAGGCATTAAAGAGCCTCAATCTGGATAATGATATCTATCTGGCCTGCTGCAGAATTTTCCGCGATACCTTGGCCAGTGGCATGGGTGAAATTTACCAGCAAGTCAATCAACAGCTGATTAAAATTGGCCTGCAAGCAGAAATTAGCTACAAAATTAACAAGCCGGCCGAAGCCATCCATCGCAAAAAAAGCACTGATGCCAATGAAACACCCCCGGCCAAGAGAGAAAGTGAGCAACAGGTAAATGAGTCTAAAAAGCTCTACAAGCTGATTTCAACACTGCAATCACGTCAGCAAACATCATCGGTCACTCACACCAATCGCCCCCACTACTCATCACAAGAGCTGATCGAAAAACTGGAAAACCTGAAAGGATCAGCTGCCAAAACAGCAACCAATGAAAAAATTCAAGACTCCATTACCCTGCAACTACTACGGGAGATTGAAAACAGTCACGAGGGAAAAACCCTCTCGGCTGATGAAATGCGAATTATGGAGAGCACGGGTAATCTCTATAACGAAATGTATCAAGACAACCTTATTACCCACGGTGTGAAACAGTGGCTAGGAAAGCTTGAACTTCCCATGCTGGATGAGGCGCTCAAGGACGACTCCATTCTCTACAACCCCGATCACCTGACGCGAGGCTTTATCAATAAACTGGCCCAGCTGGAGCACTACAACAACCACCAGCTGGATGGTTTAAAAGGTACCCTACGCAAAGATATTGACACCCTGTTACAGCAGCTCTCACAACAGCAACAGATGGAACCCTCGCTACTGCGCCCGCTGTTAGAAAAGGTGGACTCGCTGTTACAGGTTCAGAAGCAGGCGTACCAACACAACCTCAATGATGCGCTTAATACGTGCAATGAGCACACCACGCTTCCCGACCTTGAACTCAACCACTTATCCACACAAAAGATCGAGGCCGATAAAGAGCAACTCAAAGAGTGGCGTAAACGTGTTCGTCGCATGAAAAAAGGAGACTGGGTTCTGTTCGATGCAGATGAGAGCAATGCCAAACGTCTGCGTTTAATCTGGATTTCAGAACACTTTACTGACTATGCCTTCGTTAATCTGAAAGGGCAGATGCAAGGATCAATTAAGGTGGACACACTCGCCCTGCATTTAAGCAGCGGCGCTGCCATGGTACTGAACAATGCGGATGATTCTGCATTTGATCGCGCACAATACCAAATGCTGCAAAACCTCAATCAACAGTTACTACACGAAACCACCCACGACGCCCTCACCGGACTGCTCAACCGGCGGGAGCTTGAAAAAAACTTAAAAAATCTACAGGTTTCACAGCAACAAACCCAAGACATCCTCTGTTACTACGATCTCGATTACTTTGATGTCATCAACAACTCATTTGGCTTCGAAGCTGGTGATAAACTATTGATAGATGTGGCAAATATTTTTTCAGATGCTCTGGATGGGCGCGGCCTTCTGGCCCGGGTGGGTGGTAATGAATTCGCCCTGTTACTAAAAAATATCACCATTGATGACGCCGTTGCCATTACCGAACAGTTTAAAACCGCGCTAAAGAACTACCAATTTGTCCATGAAGAGGGAAAAAGTGCGGTGTCGTTCAGTAGCGGCATTGTCCCCATCAACCTGCAACAGCACGAAGCGACACGGCTGCTACAGACCGCTGAAGCGGCTTGCCGCCTGGCCAAGGGCAAAGGTGTCAACCAGCTGCATATCATTCAGGTAGATGACAGCGACCTGAAAAAGAGTAATCAGGTCATTTACTGGGCATCAAAAATAGATGACAAGCTCAACAGCAATGCGTTGATGTTGCGCTACCAACCGATTGTTCCAGTGGCCGATAAAACACTTCGGCCACATGCTGAAATCCTGCTGGGAATCACCGACCAAACTGGCAGCCTGGTCTCCCCCGAACACTTCATACTGGCTGCAGAGCGCTACCGCCGAATGCCGGAGATTGACCGCTGGGTCATCAGTAATGTGTTTAAATTCTTCAAGCAACACCCCTCGTTACTCGAAAAGCTGGGCGGCATCGCCATCAACCTATCCGGGCTGTCGATTAATGATGACAACATCATCCCCTTTATCATGGATCAGCTAAAAGCATCGCAACTACCCACCTCACGTATCTGCTTCGAAATAACCGAAACCGCCGGCATCGATAACCTCTCCAGTGCGGCTGAATTTATCAAAGAGATCAAACAGAGCGGTGTCAGCTTCTCACTCGACGACTTCGGCACCGGTATGTCCTCTTACGCCTACCTCAAAAACCTGCCGGTGGATTACATCAAAATAGACGGCTCTTTCATACGGGACATCGCCCGCAACAAAAGCGACCATGCCATGGTCAAATCAGTCACCGAAATTGGCCATTTCATGGGTAAAAAAATTATCGCAGAGTGCGTAGAAGACAGCGCCTGTCTGGAAATTTTACAACAAATTGGTGTCGACTACGGCCAAGGTTACGCCATACAACGCCCACAGCTAATCGATAATTTGCACATAAAAATCTAGGGAGCATTCCCTTCAAATGCTGAAAGAAAGTCTATCTTTTACACAAGGGTGTCTCTAAAGGTTTTTAATTTTGAGTCGAAAATAGGCATGTATCATCGGAACACCCCCTTTAAAGGCTGGCCTCATCAGGCCAGCCTTTGTTTTTCATGATGATGAACTCCCCATGCCTTCCTGTTATAGTCTTCGCCATATTTAATAATGAATGATGTAGCCGATTGATGAAGCAGACAGCAGTGAATAATCAAAACAGTAATACCGTTCAGGCTGGCCCGGTGGTGACTATCGAACTTGATGGACATAAGGTGACCCTGCTGGGAACCGCCCATGTCTCTAAGGCGAGTGCTGAACAGGTAGAACAGATGCTCGCCACCGGTGAGTACGATGCAGTGGCGGTGGAGCTGTGCCCAAGCCGTCATCAGGCCATCGCCAACCCGGACAGTCTGGCTAAAATGGATCTGTTCCAGGTCATCAAAGAAGGCAAAGCAACCATGGTGGCCGCCTCTCTGGCATTGGGTGCTTACCAGCAACGTTTAGCCGACCAGTTCGGTATCGAACCCGGCGCAGAGATGCGGATGGCAGTAAATAAAGCGGCTGAATCTCAGATTCCGGTGCTCTTAATCGACCGTGAAATCGGTGTGACTCTCAAGCGGGTTTACCACAACATTCCGTGGTGGAAGCGCATGAATCTGATCAGCGGCCTAATTGGCAGCGTTGTCACCAAAGAGAAGGTGAGTGAAGAGGAAATTGAGCGTCTGAAAGAGGGCGACATGCTGGAGTCCAGTTTCAGCCAGTTTGCAGAGCAGGCACAAGAGTTATTTATCCCACTGATTGATGAGCGTGACCGCTATATGGCCGCACGTATTCGCCAAGAGATGGAAGGCGCAAAGCACAAGCATCTATTGGCAGTACTGGGAGCCGGTCACCTGAAAGGGATCGAAAATTACCTTGGGCAAGCGGAGCGAAACCCCGATAGCGAGGTCGAAACGCTGGAACAACTGCCAACTCCCAGCAAATGGCCAAAGTTTCTTCCCTGGGTGATTGTGGCATTGGTGCTAACCGGTTTTGCGATCGGTTTTAGTCGTAACAGTGACCTGGGCTGGCAGTTGGTGACAGACTGGGTGTTGATCAATGGTGGCCTTTCAGCACTCGGTGCCCTAATTGCCGGGGCACACCCGCTCACCGTGCTCACCGCCTTTGTCGCTGCACCACTCACCTCGCTTAACCCCACCATTGGCGCGGGCATGGTAACAGCCGCCGTGGAGACCTGGATTCGCAAACCAACCGTTGCGGATTTTAGTGACATCCGCCGGGATACCACTAGCATGAAAGGGTGGTGGCACAACCGAGTCACAAGGATTTTATTGGTATTTTTACTCAGTACACTGGGCTCTGCGATTGGTACTTATGTCGCAGGTTTTCGTATTTTGGAGCGTCTCGCAGGTTAAAGTATGACTTCTGACGAAATTACCGAAAAGCTGATTGGGTTTCGGAAAAAACAGCTGGCACTAGCCCGACATTGGGAACAGATTGGCAACAAGGACCTGCTACAATTTATTGTGGATATTCTACCCGCCAGCCTGCAAGCAGAGCGTTGCGGGGTGTTTTTGGTTAACCCTGACAACAACAAAATCTGGATGGTCAGTGGCACCCACCTCGAAGAGCGTGCACTATTTGCGTCTGTGGATGGCTCTATCGTCGGGCGGGTAATCAAAAGCGGTGAACCGGTTGAAGTAAAAGACCTTGAAGATAAAGTGGGGGAACACAATATTGCCGGGGTTAAAACCGGATTTTTAAGCAGCAACATCCTCTGTGTGCCGGTTTTCAATCAGGGCCGAAAAAAAGTTATTGGTGCGATTCAACTGCTCAATAAACACCGTGCTGCCTTCACAGAAAAAGATTACACCACCTTGAACACACTGGCTGGGCTGGTGCGTGAAAACCTAGAGGAGATCTATGAACGGCAGAAACTGGTCACGGTGCTCTCTGACGTTGAATCACACATTCATCACCTGGAAAAGTTGATGATCAAGGCCCGTCGGAAAAAATCATAGCCTCCCAATCTGCAAACTCTGAGCAATTAGTAAATTCTTTGCAATCAAACTGCCCGATTTACCTCTATCGTCATCGCCCTTATTCTCGGCCTCTCACTACCCTGGCCTGCCTTCGCGGCGGATGGCCCATCAATCAAAGGTGGTCTGCGCAGTAACAATCAATGCATGGCAGCGCTCAAATAACCTAAGCAGCTTCAAACACGCCTTGGAAGAGCGAGGCTTGTTCCTAGCCGCTCGAAAGGCAGATTGGTTTGAGTGAAATTGCAGCTGTATCAGCAGGCTACTCTTTTCGTGGAAAGATAGAAGAGCAAGTTGACACGGGTATATATGCCATCCAGATGAAAGATGTATCGGAAGAAAGGGGGCTTAACCGCGATACGGTTGTGGAGACCTATTTGCCAAGCAAGCACGCCCCTGATTGGCTGCAAGCGGGTAAGAAAAACCATCAATAAAGCTGCTATCAATGCAAACTCAATGGGATAGTTGTTCACCAAAAGGCCAACTGATATTAAATCCCCATTTAGTAAAAGCACCAAGAGACTGTAATGATGTTTGATATATTTTTGGTTGAATAATAATACGCGCATGTTTAGCCCTAACCCCCAGATAGAAATGTGAGATGATGTGTAAAATATTGGTTTCACAGTGAAATATAAAAATATTAGTCGCACCCGTAGGCTCGGTGGCTATTTTTTGTTTTGTTGTTAAATCAATAGCTTGCGTAGCATACGTATTTCTATCTGGAGATTAGGGTTTAGTATTTATGCTCAACACGCCGCCATTCCGAGTAGATAAAAATGTGCACAATCCAACAAACGCTGCAACAGGCGACCAAACAGCTAACGGCCTTGGTGGATGCCGACCCGCGCCTGGATGCCGAGGTATTATTGTGCCATCTGTTGAAAAAAAACCGCAGCCACCTCATCGCCTGGCCAGAAAAAATAGTGACTGAGGCACAACAGCAGGCATTCAACACATTGTTAACCAGGCGAGTGAACGGCGAGCCGATCGCCTATATTGTTGGTCACCGTGAATTTTGGTCTCTCGACTTGCAAGTGACACCCGCCACGCTGATTCCCCGACCTGATACGGAGCGGCTGGTTGAATTGGCGCTAGCTCGAATTCCGAATCATGTTGCATGGCATATTGCCGATTTAGGTACCGGCTCGGGTGCTATTGCACTGGCAATTGCCAGTGAAAGGCCCCACTGTCAGCTCTATGCGGTGGATATTTCTGCTGATGCGTTAGCGATTGCTGAACAAAATGCTCAACATTTTTCGATTCAAAATGTGACATTTTTACAGGGCAGCTGGTTGACACCGCTGGGCAAACAGCGCTTAGATATGGTGGTGTCAAATCCACCTTACATAAAAGAGGGAGATAGCCACCTTAAGCGGGGAGATCTTCGTTTTGAACCGGTATCGGCACTGAGTTCGGGGCCAGATGGTCTGGATGATATTCGTATTTTAATCGACAGCAGCCGCCAACAATTACAAGCCAATGGCTGGTTACTGATCGAACACGGTTATCATCAGTCGGCCGAAGTTCTCGAAATAATGCGCCAACAAGGGTACCGTGGGGTAGAGGGCTTCGTTGATTACAGCGGGAATGACCGGGTTGCATGCGGACAGGTATGAGGTAATTGGGATATGGGAGCAGTAGATGAACAAGAGCGGGCACTGTGTAAGCAACGTGAAATCAGTTTTTTTGAGTTTCACCCCGACCCAGACCAGTGCGACAGTGCCCAGCAGCTGTTGAGCCAAATTGCCGAAATTGACCATTGTGAATGTATTGCGCCGCGTACCCTCAGCATCCACTACAATCTGCGCCATATCTCTCTGGAAGTGATCGAACTGCTGCTCGAAGAGCTGGGTTTCCACCTGGAGACCGGCCTACTCTATAAGCTGACCCACGCCCTCTACCACTACACCGAAGAGGTGCAGCAGGATAATCTGGGCATCAACAACAACAGTGCCGTGGATACCACAATGGTTTTCATGAACCGTTATCAACATGTACTGCACGGTTGCCGTGACAAAACCCCGGCCCATCTCCGTGACTACAAATAGTCACCGCCCATAATAATACGTAACCCGAATGCAGCAATGGTCACTATTCAGCGTGTTTAGATTTTGTCTCAAATCGAGGCATTTTCGCACGGAAAGAGGGAGCATATAGGACATATGTAACTGATTGAGTACGAAAATAACGAAGAGTTGAGGCAAAAGATGAATACGCTGAATAGTGACCCCGAATGAACGACCAACAACTACTCCGCTACAGCCGACAAATTATGCTGCCACAGCTCGATTATGAGGGGCAAAAAAAATTACTCAATGCCAAAGTACTCATCATCGGACTGGGTGGGCTCGGCTCGCCCGTTGCCATGTACCTTGCTGCTGCGGGCGTCGGGGAGCTGCGTCTCTGTGACTTCGATGAAGTAGACCTCAGCAATCTACAGCGCCAAATAGCCCACACCACAGAGCGGGTTGGCCAAAGCAAAGTTCTCTCAGCAGCAGCAGCCATTCAGCAACTTAACCCTGAGATAAAACTTGTCACGCTCAATGAACGGTTGAGTGAGTCACAACTGGCCAATCAAGTGGCTGAAGCCGACCTGGTGATTGATGCCAGTGATAACTTCGAAACCCGCTTTGCCATTAATGCTGCTTGCGTAAAACAGCAAACCCCGCTGGTCTCCGGTGCCGTTATCCGTTTTGAAGGTCAAGTCACCACCATTCTACCCGGCGGCCCCTGCTATCGCTGTCTCTATCAGGAAGAAAATGACACCGCAGTAGAACGCTGCTCAGAAACCGGTGTATTGGCACCACTGCCTGGTATCATCGGCTCTATTCAGGCCACCGAGGCACTGAAACAGATTACCGAAATTGGCGAGCCGCTACAGGGAAAGCTGCTTTTGATGGATGCCTTAACCATGGAGTGGCGCACCCTACGCTACCGTCGTGATCCATCCTGTCCGGTTTGTAACCGGTGAATAAGAGGTAACAATAATATGTCTTCTGTGGAGCTACCCCGTCCGCTGGTAAACCAGCTACTTCACTACGCACAAACAAATCCAGAGCAGGAGGTTTGCGGTTTGATCTCCGGCAAACAAAGTGTTTTGCAACAGTGTCACCCCATTAGCAATACCGCCGAACAACCACAACAGCGTTTTGCCATGGATGACGCTCAACTGGTTAACACACTGCGCCAAATTCGTGAACAGGGGGAGGAACTGTTGGCCATCTTTCACTCCCATCCAACTACGCCCGCTGAACCATCCACCATTGATCTTGCAGAAGACCAATACCCTGATGTGATGAAGCTGATCATCTCACTCAATACCGATGGAGTACTGGAGATGCAGGCTTTTTATACCCGCAATGGTGAGATAGAACCGATTGAACTAACGCTGGCACACGCTGATGACTAAACCAGGTAATACCGGAGTCAAGCGTATTAACAACGCCTTTTTCTACTCATTGGCGGGGCTTAAAGCGGCTTGGCAGAATGAGGCCGCTATTCGCCAAGAGGGGGTACTGATCATGCTGCTGGCACCCGCAGCACTCTGGCTGGGTGACGATGCGGTTAGCCGGGCACTGCTATTGGGCTGCCTGCTACTGGTAATTATTGTTGAGCTTATCAACTCCGCGATAGAGGCGGTTGTTGACCGCATCGGCTCAGAGCATCACACCCTCTCTGGGCGTGCTAAAGATATCGGTTCAGCGGCGGTGCTTATCGCCCTGCTCAATGCTGCTATCATTTGGGGGCTGTTTATTTACGAAAAGTTTTGCCCGCCGCTGTAATCTCTCTCACTCTGCGGCATCTCTATTATCAATGACCATCAATAGAGTGATAACACCATGCAAAAAAGCTTACTGCTACTCTTCCTGCTATTCACCAGCAGTATCATCCAAGCTGCACCCGCTAAAGCGACCTTTGCCGGGGGCTGCTTCTGGTGCATGGAACCCCCTTTCGACAAGGTAGAGGGGGTTATTTCAACAACCTCAGGCTATATGGGCGGCAGTGAAGCCAACCCCAGCTATAAAGAGGTCTCTTCAGGAAAAACTGGGCATACCGAAGTGGTGCAGGTGCTTTATGATGCCAACAAAGTCAGCTATCAACAGTTACTGGCTATTTTTTGGAGACAGATAAACCCCACCACCCCCAACCAGCAGTTTGCCGATATTGGCAGCATGTACCGCAGTGAGATTTTTTACCATACCGACGAACAGCGCCGCCTTGCTGAAGCCTCAAAACAGGCATTAGCCACCTCTAAGCGCTTCTTCAAACCGATTGTTACCGCAATAACCGCCGCTGGTGATTTTTATGCCGCCGAGGGTTATCACCAAGACTACTACCAGAAAAACCCCTATCGCTATAAATTTTATCGCTCACGCTCCGGGCGCGATCAATTTCTTGATCGAATTTGGGGGGAAGGGGAGCACTGAAAAAACACCGCTACCGTAGACTGGATAAATCAATATCCGGCTGATAGTATCTCGCCATGAAATACAAAGACCTGCGCGACTTTATTAGCCAACTGGAAAAGCTCGGTGAGCTGAAACGTATCTCACAAGAGGTTGATCCCAACCTTGAGATGACCGAAATCTGTGACCGCACCTTGCGTGCCGGTGGCCCAGCGCTACTGTTTGAGAACCCCAAAGGCTCTGATGTGCCGGTGTTAGCCAACCTGTTTGGCACCCCAAAGCGAGTTGCAATGGGCATGGGGGAAGATTCGGTAGAGGCGCTGCGTGAAGTGGGAAAGCTGCTCGCCTATTTGAAAGAACCCGAGCCACCGAAAGGCGTTAAAGATGCCTGGAACAAGCTGCCGATCTTTAAGCAGGTGCTGAATATGTCACCCAAGATGATTAACAAAGCTCCCTGTCAGGCGGTTGTTATTGAGGGTGATGAGGTTGATCTTGGCAATCTGCCGGTGCAAACCTGCTGGCCCGGTGATGCAGGGCCGTTGATCACTTGGGGATTAGTGGTAACACGAGGTCCTCACAAAGAGCGCCAGAATCTTGGAATCTATCGCCAACAGGTTATCGGTAAAAATCGGGTGATTATGCGCTGGCTCTCACACCGTGGCGGAGCGCTGGATTTCCGTGATTGGCAACTTGAGAACCCCGGCAAACCATTCCCGATATCAGTAGTGCTGGGTTGTGACCCCGCCACTATTCTTGCCGCCGTCACCCCAGTGCCAGATTCACTGTCAGAGTACGCCTTTGCCGGGCTGTTGCGCGGCAGTAAAACAGAGGTGACAAACTGCATTGGTAATGAACTGCAAGTACCCGCCAGCGCAGAGATTGTATTGGAGGGGTTTCTCTACCCTGATGATATGGCACCCGAAGGCCCTTTTGGTGACCACACCGGTTACTACAATGAAGTTGATGAGTTCCCGGTCTTTACCATCGAGCGCATCACCCATCGCAAACAGCCTATTTATCACAGCACCTATACCGGCAGGCCACCGGATGAACCGGCAATTCTCGGGGTAGCACTTAATGAAGTGTTTGTGCCTATTTTGCAAAAACAGTTCCCGGAAATCACCGATTTCTATCTGCCACCTGAAGGCTGTTCCTACCGCATGGCGGTAGTGAGCATTCGCAAACAGTATCCGGGACATGCTAAACGGGTGATGCTGGGAATCTGGTCATTCCTGCGCCAATTCATGTACACCAAATTTGTGATTGTCACCGATGATGATATTAACGTGCGCGACTGGAACGATGTGATCTGGGCAATGACCACCCGCATGGACCCCGCCCGCGATACCACCACCATTGAAAACACCCCGATTGATTACCTCGACTTCGCCTCACCGGTATCGGGCCTTGGCTCCAAAATGGGCTTTGATGCCACCAACAAATGGCCGGGGGAGACTACCCGCGAATGGGGGGAGCCAATTGAGATGGATCAGGCGGTAAAAACCCGGGTGGATGAGCGCTGGGATGAGCTGGGTATTTTTGATGAGTGAATGGCTATCGGCTCACGGCCAGCGCCAATGCCAATGCCCGACCGGGTTAAGGGGGCGTTGGCGCAAAAGCAGCAGCCAGCATTGGAG
>JAFLJP010000091.1 GCA_022712945.1 Gammaproteobacteria bacterium
AATAGTTTACCCAGCCACGTAAATATTGACTGATTTTGAAGAGCTGATATGTCATCGACACACCCCAGTTACGATTGGTGAGTCGCCGGACTTGCTGCTTAAACTTCTGCAACGTTTTGGCATGCCATTGAATGCGGCCTCTGTATTTGGAATGTGGATTCCGGCTATTTTGTCGCACCTTTTAATAATTTCCAGCATCACTTTATCTGACGCCATATACTTTTTATTAAGTTGATCACTAAATTCGCCTTCGCCAGATACCTTTGCCCCCAGGTAACCAAGCTCTGCAGTTAGATTCTTTCTTTTATCTTCGTTTAGTTCAACGCCTTGAGGCCTGACACAGCCTATATAATTAGCCACTTCTTGATTTAAACAAATTCCATCTACTGGCGTATACCCCTCTCCGCATAAATTGACTTTATCCGTTTCACTGCCATTGGTATGCAAGGGTTCGGTAAACCAGTCTTCTTTGGCTTTACCAAATTCCTCAACGGCCACCCAGTTGTCCGCCCCACAAATAACCGCACTTAGCTGACAAAAAAGATATTCGGCAATTCATGCCTCTTTTTCCTGTTAACACGCGGGTCTTCTATGCGGGAAAAGTGCTGGAGTATTGGGGCTGTCGCTGGCTTTGTCATTTGATACCATTCAAATGGTTAACCTAAATACTTCATCTGACTTCTAGTTTCAGCACCTTTTAAGCCCGATTGCCTTGTCGAGTGCTCTTTAATGCGATTGCCCTATGTCTGATTATTATTCTAATTGTATTGAGAGACAATATTTGTTATCAACAACAGAGTGAGATCTTTACGCGAAACAGATAATGGATGAAAATGACGGAAATCCGCTCATTTCCCCTTCATCATTATTTCGTGCAGAGGTCTCAGAGTATTTTTACGGAGGAATCACATGTCTAGAGATTATGATGAAAAACGCGACTTTTTTCGTATGGCGGCGGATTGTCCGCTAACCTTCAATATCCACGGTAACGAGGCATCTGATGTGGGTCAATGTATCAATCTCAGTGCGGGTGGCATTCGGTTTCGTTCTGAATACAAACTGGAGCCGGGGACATTGATCGATATTCATCTGACGCCCGAAAAGTCCGTTGTTCCACCGCTGAAGGCGACCGTTGAGATTGCCCGTTGTGACCCATCGAGTGAGGATGGTCAATATGAGTATGCGGGTAGCATCAAGCAACTTCTGTAACTAATTACCACCCAAAGCGGACGAGGTCTCCCGGCTGAATGGTGATTTCATCTGATTCCAGCTCAGCCACAGAGAACTGTGGTTGTACTGTTTTGATGGTGACAGTGGCCATTGGACTCTCTTTAATGCCGAGATAGCGACCGTTGTCATCATAAATTACACTGTTTTCCAGTTGGTAAGCCATCAGCGTATCACCCACTGACATCAGTGATGTTGCACCGGCATCCAGGGTGATATCGCGCCCCGCCACGTGCAGTACTTTTGCCGAAAACGGTAGAATACTTAAGTCCACGATAATCCGGTTGGCCAGTCTATCCAGCACTTGGTCTAAAACAGCGCCGTAATCATCCACCAGAAACTCGACACTGCCAAAAACCATGCTGCTATCTAGGTAGCCTGCCCCAATGATGCGCTCATTTACCCGGTGTTTTGAGATTAGCGTACCTGAAATTCCGTCATACACCGCAACATCGAGCACAATATGGCGTGTATCGCGAATCCACCCAGTATGCACGCCCATATCAATGATGGTACCGGTGACAACAAACTGACTTGATAACTGCGTTGCCAACCGAGTCACCACCTCTTGATAGCTCGCCTTTTTACCGTCGAGCAGGTGTTGATCTTGTTCTGAGAGGCGGTAATCTGCACCATCTCGGGCCAGTACCAAACCGGTATTTTCGAGGCGGCGTTGCAGCTCCCGCGCCAGCTTTACTTCAATCATCGGTAGATCAAAAATCTGCCGACGATCCGCTACTTCAAACTGTGTGACGGAGATTTTTTTACGGTAACGTGCAGCATTGCTCGGCAAGCGCAACTTTTCTTCAACCACCTGCGCTCGGATACGCACATAATAAAGCCCCTCCTGCTGCCACTCTTTGATCACCACCACATCTTTTACCAGACCGGCCGCACTCACCCTGGCACTATCGACCGCCAGGCTGTTGCCAACCACCATACTGGCGCTGTCAACCAACGCCAGAGTTTGTAGCTGTGCCTGACGAATCGCCTGCTTAACCGCCTCTTCACGTGCTTTGCCTTTCGCCCCTTTTTCAATCAGCGCGGCACCCTCTGTTTCAACCAACTTTGCCTCTACTGGGGAGATAAAGAGAAACAGCATAATCAGCAGAAAAACAGGCTTGGGGAGATGGTCTGGTAACAACATAAACTCTCTTTTAATCGGAAAAGTAGAAATTAGCTTGGCTGCGTAGCTCGCTTTTCTCTTCACTGGCTGGCTCACGGTGTTGGGTCGTCGCAGCCTGCTCTTCATGGGCTGTTTTAGGCAGTGCGTCGTAACCAGGCGGAACCGTTATACGCTCTTTCCGTTTGGCCAGTGCGCGGTATAAAAAATCACGATCGACTTCAATTTCGACAATCGCTTCATAATTTCCATCTTTCTGCGGCATGATACTCAACACTTTGGCACCCACCACGTAGGCATCCAGCAATACTTTGAATTGATCTTGCTCCAACACCATTTCACCAACGGTGGTGCCACCCCAGATACGCAAGCCGTGAATGCGTTCGGCCAGTGAGCGATAGGCATCAAGCTTTGCCGCACGCATGGTCATTAAACGGCGATTACCTTCCGGATAATACTGTTTGGGTGGCGCTCCCCAACCACGGGCCGTTATCACTATTGTCTCTGCGGGCAGGTTGTTCTCATTTTGATAAAAAGAGTCGGCTTCCACTGATGTTGCCACCGAAGAGGCAGCGGCTGTCTGTTCTGCGTTTTTGGTGGCCATTTCAGAGCAACCTGCGCTTAAAATGGTCATTAAACTGATCAACAGCAGCTGTTTTGTTGCGTTTGTCATATGACGCTCCCACGCGTTATCACTTACCCTACTTACGAAAATTTGCAATAAATGTTCCAATTATCACCGGGGAAATCGATGGCATATAATTTGCTGAAATCTCATAACACTCAAATGGCAGGCAATCGATAATGAAAAAACCAATACAACTTGTCATCCTTGGTGCTCTTTTGGTCAGCACCACAAGCTGGGCTTCAATGGAGAGCAGCAGTTGCTATCAGCAGCTTGAGCTGAAGATGCCTGAAAACAACATCAACAAGGCACTCTATATATTTATTGATCAAACCATGCCGCTCAATGCCCGCATGCAAAGCACACTCAATGAGCTGCTCTCGGAACACCCCAAACGTGGTGAACAGGTGCGTATTGCCCGTTTTTCACCCAATATAAAAGGCCAGTATACTGAGCTTGCCTATGAGGGATTTCTGGATAGCAAGCCCAGCGAGGCTTACCTCTATCATCTACGTGATGAGGATAACCGCGCACTACAAACTTGTATTGAGGCGCAGAAAATCAAGGTAAAACAAGCGATGCAAAGTGCAATTAAACACAATTTGCAGCTGATCGATACCCAGCTGCCACGCACCGAATTGCTATATGCACTTAAGCGCCTGAGTGAAACGGTATTAGTGAATGACCAGATTGAGAACAAAACCGTGTTGATTATCTCTGATGGACTGGAAAACAGTGAGGTGACCAGCTTTTATCGCCGCCGTAATATTGCCCCCATTAATGTTGAAAAAGAGATTGCCAAGGTCAATAAACACGAGCTGGTGGCGAACTGGCACGGCGCTAATCTCTACATGTTTGGCCTTGGAAATATTAAAGATGAACGTCGACACATCAAGCCAAGCCAGCTGGAGATGCTAAAAACATTCTGGAATAGCTACTTCAGTGCGGGAGGAGCGGTGGTTAAGGAGTTGGGTACTCCTGCCGTTCTTACCCGCCAGCTTTAGCTTTTTTCATACTATTAGCTCACGATAAGCTCTGGTGGTGTTGCGACGCTTGTTTCGCCATCTAAATGATGGCTCCTACAATCATTCGAAAAGTGTATTTTTAGAGGTACCCTTTATAACAAGCGGCAACGCTTTACCGCAGCAATGGCAAGGGCGTGCCATTCTTGACCGGCTAATCTGCTCGTTTTTTTATAACAAAGTGGAAGTGGCCCTCTTTTTCCCAGCTTTCAAGCAACTCATGTCCGGTTACCTGACAAAAGGCAGGAAAATCTTTTAACGACCCGGCATCAGTCGCCGTTACATGGATCACCTCACTGGCGGCCAACTTCGCTAACGCTTTTTTGCTGCGTAAAATGGGTAAAGGGCACTGTAAACCACACAGGTCAAGCTCTATATCGTACTTCACTATCGACGTCTCCATATATGCTCTCGTGACGACCATTATAATGGCATAGAGGAACTTTCAATCAACATTCTATTCTGAAACAGGTGATAGATAACGTTATACTGAACACTCAGTCCTATTAGATCTAAACACCACCAATGCCCAAACTATTAGAGACCTTTGCACGATTCATATTTTCTGCCCCAACGGGGTTAAAAATGATCTCAAAACCCTCATTTACTCCAGTAAATTCCGGTTTTTCGACCCTTTTTTCCTTGCTGGAACAAAAACTATTTTTCGTGAAAAGGTCTCTATTAATATTACTTCTACTCTTTTCGCCCCCCATCTGGGCAGAGGGTACTCTGGCAATTCCAGATATTGGCAGTTCGGCAGATTCATCACTCTCGCTGAGGGAAGAGCAAGAGCTTGGCAGCCAGTTTATGCGCCACACGTGGGGCCAGGCCAACCTGATCGATGACCCTGAAATAGAGGCGTATATTCAGGCACTGGGGGAGCAGCTGGTCTCTCATCTGGATGACTCACCCTACCGTTACACTTTTTTTGTGGTGAATTCAGCACAAATCAACGCATTTGCGGTTCCGGGGGGCTATATCGGTATCAACGCTGGCCTGATTATCGCCGCAGACAACGAGAGTGAGTTGGCCTCGGTTCTCGCCCATGAGATCGCCCATGTTTCACAGCGACACATCAGTCGCTCTATCGAGGGGAGCGGCGGGGCCAATTTTGTCACAATTGCCTCGGTTCTCGCGGCAATCGCACTCTCCAGCCAAGGGGGCAATGCCAGTCTGGCGGCATTGAGTGTGGGCATGGCCACTGGCCAGCAGTCGCGCATCAACTACACTCGCACCCACGAAAAAGAGGCTGACCGTATTGGCATTCAGCTTCTGGCGGGTGCCAATTATGATCCGCAAGGCATGGTTAACTTTTTTGAAAAGCTTCACCAGAACAGTCGCTATTATGAGAGCGGTCTGCCGGAAATTTTAATGACTCACCCAGTCACCCTCAGCCGTATCTCTGATGCTAAAAACAGAGCCGCTCAATATTCACAAAAAGGGGTTGCCGACAAAGCAACCTTTCAATATTTTCGTGCCAAAGTACGGGTTTTGAACAGCAATAAAAAACAGCAACTGGAACGGGAAAGCCGTGCGTTATTCAATAAACACCCGTTACCCGAGCTGACCTATCAACTCGCACTGCTAGAGAACGATAATGGCAAAGCCACTCAGGCTGAAAAACGCCTGCGCCAACTCATTGCAGACCAAGGCGAGCACCCCTGGCTGACGATTGCACTGGCGGACAGTTTGCAGCGACAGCAAAAAAACAGTCTCGCCTTAACGCACTACCAGCAAGCGCTACAGGTCTACCCTGACAACAAAGGTTTAACCCTAGGCTATGCCGAGCTGCTGCTAAAACAGCGCTCTGCTAATGAAGCGGCAACGTTACTTAAAGCCTATCTACGGACACACCACCAGCCGACCCCAAAGGTTTACCAGCTCTATGCCCAGGCAGAAGACCAGCTTGGTCATGCTGTCGAGTCATCAACGGCTTTGGCAGAATATTTCCATCTTCGCGGCCAGAGTATGGTGGCGGTACAGCATCTGGAAAATGCAATCAAAGCGGCCAGTGGCGACCCTTATCGCCTCCCTGCACTGATACAACGACGAGATGAGATAAAAAAGATCGTCCTTGCTGAACAGCTAGAAAACTAAAGACGATATTGGCTGGGTCGATACTCCCCCTGAACAACAACCAATGACTAACAGGAGTGATTGATGCTCAATCACCAACAGATTTTCTTCGGTTTGTGGTTATCAATTTGCAGTGGCGTGCTGCATGCGGATGGCCAACAGCTGGCACGGGATCGTAATGCCGGCAACTGTACTGCTTGTCATTACCTTCCCGGCACTGAAAACAGTGGCAATATTGGCCCGGAGATTAAAGGCATATCGCAAAAATTCCCCGACATCAAACAGCTTCAGGCTTTTATTCGCGACCCGGCATTGAGCAACCCCAATACCATTATGCCGCCCTATGGACGGCATCAAATTTTGACCGAGAGTGAAATCATTGAAATCAGTCAATTTATCTACCGGCTCTAGGGGGCATTGTTAATGCCATTTTCCCGTCGAAAACTGATTAAAGCCGTTGTCACTCTCTCCCCTTACCTCATGCTGCTCCCCCATTCGCTACTCGCCGCCTGGCCAAAACAGGCTTTTGATGCCCACAAAATTGAACCGGCACTATTGGTGCTTTATGGTGATAGCCAACAGGTACCGAGTGATAAAATTGAGATAAAGCTGGATAAACGCATTGAAAGCGGCGACAGCGCCTCTGTGACGGTGAGCACCACACTCAGTGATGTTGAGAGTATCAGTTTGTTGGTGAGAGAGAATACCCCGCCACTCGCTGCCAGTTTTTATTTTGACTCATCCGCTATTCCGTATGTATCAACACGCTTAAAGCTTGCCCAAAGCGGTGAAGTGATCGCCGTGGTTAAAACAGCTCACGGCCTCTATTTCCAGCAACGAAGTATCACCGTCATAGAGGGTAGTTGTATTTAATATGCGTAGATCAAGTATTACTATTCGAGCCAAGCAAAAGGGCGAGTATACCGAGGTCAAACTTCTGATCCGGCACCCGATGCAGTCAGGCAAATGCGACCACAACGCAGAAGCTGAGCCATTTTTTATTCAGGAGTTACGCTGTTTTCACCAGAAACGGCTGATGGTGACGGCTCAACTGGGCACCACTATCGCAGAAAATCCTTACTTCACATTTCGTTTCAAGGGGGGCGCTCTTGGTGATAAGATTAAAATCAGCTGGGTTGATAACCGGGGAAACCGGGATGACCAGATTGCAAAAATCCACTAACATTCCACCAAGGGAAGCTCTGAACAAGTCATGATTATTTTACGCGGGCTGAAATTGCCCTCATTTATCCCGAAAATTGCACCAATAGAGCGACTATTACTGCGCATTTCGAAACAAATGAGAACAATTTCCGCTCAGCCTAATTCTAACCAGACTTATTCAGAGCTTCCCAAGGGGAGGCCACTTATGTACGTTTATTTCGTTGTTGTACTGCTCGTCTGCCTGCCTGCACTACTGAGCGCCTCGACGGAACCAAGGGAACATCAGCAACAGCTGCAAGACTATTTTCTGGATAAATCACCCGCAATTCCACTCAGCAGCTACGCCAACGACTACTCTCCTCTGAATAACAGCGTCACAAACACCGGGCTTCCCCCGTATAGCCAACAAGCGCAACGGGGTAAAAAACTGCTCGCCACCCCCTTTAGCAACGGCCACAACTACGGTTACTGTTTTCGAAACAATGGCCTCGGTATCGGCAGTGACTACCCCTACTTTGATGTGCTGAGCGGTCAGGTCAAAACCCTGGCAATGGATATTAACGGCTGCCGTGAAGAGAATGGCCTGCCTGCCTACGCATATAACCACGCCGACATGAAAAGTCTTGTGTTGTATATGATGGATACCTCACGCCGAAACATTACCAACGTGATCATGCCGAATGACCCAAGAGCAGAAGCCACATTCAACCAGGGAAAAACCTTCTTTTTTTCCCGTCGAGGACAACTGGATATGGCCTGCGCTCACTGCCATATTGATTATGCTAATAAAAATTATGGTCAGCAGCAGATTCCTCCGGCGCTCGGCCTTCCTCTGCGTATGCCCCGCTACGACAGCAGCAATGACACCATTACCACGTTGCATGAACGCTTTAACCAGTGCCTCGGTTATACCAAGGCAAAGCCCTTTCCATTGCAGAGTGAAGCGTTGCGTAATCTGGAGTTTTACCTCTTGTATGTCAACAACACCCTGCCCCTTAACGCACCAGGCGTGAAGTGATCAACCTGAAGAAGTACCCGTGGTAACGACTCAGTCGTGTTTAAATTTTTCCTCAAATTGAGGATTTTTTGCACGGAAAGAGGGAGAATATGGGGTATATGCGACCGATTGAGTATAAAAATAACGAAAAGTTGAGATAAAAGATGAATACACCGAGTAGTTACCAACCATGAATAGCGAAACAACCACGGATACACCCAAACGTATCAAGCTGCCTCGATTGTTGCTGGTACTGCTCTACGACTCCTTTGCCATTGTCGGTTTACTTTTTCTGGTGGGTATTATCATGCTGCTGGCGCGTTCTGGAGAGGCGGTAGCCACCGGCGATTGGTGGTTTAGAGGCTACCTTCTATTCAGCATCTACCTCTACTACGCCTGGTGCTGGAATCGTGGTGGGCAAACCCTTGGTCTGAAAAGCTGGAAGGCTAAGGTAGTCACCATGGAGGGCAACAGCCTCGACTGGAAAAAAGCACTGTGGCGATTCTTAGGTTCGCTGCTCTCGTGGCTGCCACTCGGCCTTGGTTATCTGTGGATTTTATTTGATAAAGAGGGGCTATCATGGCACGACCGCCTCTCCGGCAGCCAGATCATATTAGTACCCAAAGAGAAAAAACCGAAGAAAGAAGAGAAGCCGTAACCATTCAGCGTGTTTAGATTTTTCCTCAAATCGAGGCATCTTCGCACGGTAAGAGAGAGCATATGAGTATATGTGACCGATTAAGGGGTGTAGAAAAAATTAAAGTACCGTTATTGCACCGGATTTTTGTTCGCTCTGTCTAGGCAGGTATTGGGCGCATAGTGGGCTACGCAACGAATACCTGCCTAGACAGAGCGGGCAAAAAGACCAGTAAGAGCGGTATTTTAATGAATTCTACATCCCTAAGTACGAAAATAATGAAGCGTTGTTACAGAAGTCAGTGTAAACGGCGAATTAACAACCCAGCCACCACGGAAACAATCAGCGTCGGCAGGAATGCACTGACGACTGCATTTAACTCAAACACCAGTCCCGCATAGTTGCTCATCTGATTAAGCAAGTGGAAACCCAACCCCACCAGAATACCCACGAAAACACGCTGGGATATGCTCACCGAGCGCAGCGAACCCATCACAAACGGTACCGCAAGCATCATCATCACCAAAGTCACCAACGGCGTGACCACCTTGCCCCAAAATGCCATCTCATAACGCCCTGAGGCGATGGCATTCTCCTGTAGATAATCGATATATTGATAGAGCCCCCACATCGATTGTGAATCCGGGTCTAGCGTCACCACCTCGATCATCTCTGGGCCAAGGGTGGTCTGCCAGCTTTTCTGTGCCACTTTACTCACCGCAGAATCACCGGTAAAACTAACTACCTCCACATCCTGAAGCTGCCATTGTCCATCTTGATAAAGTGCCTGGGCCGCAGTACTGACGTTCAATAACTGGTTATTTTCTGAAAATTTATAGAGCGTCAAATTGGCAAGCTGACTGCTGGTAACAACATCCCGAATCAATACAAAAGATTGTTCATCTTTTGCCCATATTCCCTGGTCACCTTGCAGTGAGATCTCACCCGTTATCGCCTCACCTCGCAGCTTCTGAGCAAACTCTTCAGCATAGGGGGCCAACCCCTCTCCCAGCAGCAGTACCAGCACCATCATCAGCATGCCCACTTTGCTGACCGACCAAAGCAGGCGATTAAGCGAAACCCCGGCAGCCCGCATCGCAATCAATTCGCCGTGGCTGGCCAAACCACCCAGCCCCATAATACAGCCCACCAGTGCTGCAATGGGAAACAGCTGGTAAGCAATTGGAATCATACTTAAGAAGACATACTGTATCGCCTGCCAGGTGCCATAATTGCCACGCCCAACTGCGCCCATTTCATCCACAAAACCGATAAAGGCAAAAAGCGCGAGTAGCACAAACAGAGTAATTGCCACCCCAGCCATAATCGCACTGGCGATGTAACGATCAAGCAGCCTCATGCCCGCGACCTCAACGTATTCGGCAACAGGTCATACCAGCCATAGCGCCGCACATACAGAGTAACAATTAACAGCAATGCCATGAGGTGTATCCACCAGAGTCCGATCAGCGAATTGACCTGACCGGCGGCAATCCAGTTTTTTCCCACCCCCAGTAAATTGCTGTAAATAATGTAGATCAGCACCGCTATAAATAGCTTCCCGAAGCGCCCCTGCCGTGGGGTGGTGTAACTCAACAGCACAGCCAACAGCGAGAGTAATAGTACCGAGAGAGGCATCGCCAAACGCCAATGCAATTCGGCGCTGTCTTTTGGATCGTCAGAGTGCCAGAGTTGTTCGCTTGAGTGCGCCCGACGCTTGCGGGATGAGGGGGTGACTTCCGGTTGTTCGATACGAACCGAGGCCTCCTCATATTCGTAGCGGCGCAAATCACCATTGGTGACATCACGTTCATAGCGATAACCATTCAGCAGCACCAGATAACGATCACCGCTCTCCCGATCAACCACCTGGCGCGCACGGGGGGCACTAAAAACATCCAGCTCTCCCTGACTTCCACCCTGGATAAACACGTTGTACATCTCTTGTTTATCATCAGAAATTGCCTCAATATAGAAGACCCGATCACTCCCTTTAATGGTATTAAAGCCACCCGACTTTATCCCGCTCACCTCGGTTTGCGCGGCAGCCTGATCGGTCAGTTTGTAGTAATAGGCTTGATTAAGCGGATCAAGGTAGAAGGTGAATAACGCAACCAGTGCCGCACACAGCAGTGTTGGCCCCATCACCAGGCGCAACACCCCGATACTCGGCAAGCCAACAGCGGAAAAGATCGTCATCTCATTATCTTTATAGAGACGACCAAATGTCAGCATCACCGAGATAAACCAAGCAAAGGGCAACAACTGCCCCATCGCCTTGACCAACTTGATACCAAAAAGCTGTAGCACCATATCAACAGAGACACGCCCCTCCGCCACAAACCCCATATAGCGCACAAACGTATGCCCGGCCATAATCAGCACCAGCACCAAAAATACCGCAGCAAAGGTAAACAGTAACTCTTTCCAAAGATAACGTTTGATGATCAAAACAGGACTCGTTTAACAAAAACCGAAAGTAAGACCACAGTATGGTAATCTTGCCCCCATTAAACCACAAAACTTTCAAAATTTTCTCTATTCCAAAAGAGACAAAAAAGGATTGTTATGAAATTCCAGGCCAAAGTTACTACGCCCGCCCAGATCAACAGCATCAAAACTGGCTGCATTGTGATTGCGTTGTTTGAAGAGAATCAATTATCCACCAGCGCTGAAACCATCGACAACGCATGCAACGGTTACATCACAAAATTAATGACCCGGGGTGATGCCAATGGTTGTGCCGGTAAAAGCCTGTTACTCACCGGATTGCACGGCGTTAAAGCGGAACGCATCCTGCTAATTGGCATGGGGAAAAAGGGTGAAACCTCCGCCAAGCAGTTTATTGATGGCGTAACGGCTGCAATCAAAGTGCTCAAGGATGGCCCGGCGACAGAGGTCTACTACTTCCTCAGTGAGGTTGCCGTGGTCAACAAGGAAACCAGCTGGGCTATTCGCCAGCAGGTTGAAGTGAGTGATGCGGCACTTTATACCCTTGATCAATTCAAGCGTAAAAAAAGCCCAGCGGTGGCATTAAAAAACATCCAAATTTCAACCAGTAACAAAATAGCGGTTGCCCAAGGTGTTGCGACCGCCCGGGGCGTGACACTGGCAAAAGATCTCAGCAACCTGCCGGGAAACCTCTGTACACCCAGTTACCTGGCTGAACAAGCAGAACAACTGGATCAAACATTCAGCAACATCAAGACCAAGGTTCTGAACGAAGCCGAAATGGAAAAACTCGGCATGGGCTCATTACTCTCTGTCTCCCGAGGCAGTCGCCAACCAGCAAAGCTGATCGTCATGCAATACAGCGGTGGCAACAAAGGGGATCAACCCGTCGCCTTGGTGGGTAAAGGGCTGACTTTCGACTCCGGTGGTATCTCGCTTAAACCGGGCCCACAAATGGATGAGATGAAATATGATATGTGTGGTGGTGCCAGTGTGTTTGGTACCATTCAAGCGGCAGCGGAATTGAAGCTACCGATCAATATTGTCGCGGTCATTCCAAGCAGTGAAAACATGCCCGATGGTGATGCCAATAAACCCGGCGATATTGTCACCTCGATGTCAGGGCAAACCATTGAAATATTGAATACCGATGCTGAAGGGCGCTTGATTCTTTGCGATGCCCTCACCTACACCGCCAAATTCAAACCTGCAATTGTGATCGATATTGCCACCCTGACCGGTGCCTGTATTATCGCCCTGGGTGGACAGGCATCTGGACTCATGGCCAACCATCAACCACTGGCTGATGCGTTACTGGATGCGGGTCAAAAATGTGGTGATCGCGTCTGGCAACTGCCAATCTGGGATGAATATCAAGAACAACTCAAGAGCCCATTTGCGGATATGCAGAACATTGGTGGCCGTGAAGCGGGTACTATTACCGCCGCCTGCTTTCTGTCACGGTTTACCAAAGAGTATCACTGGGCCCACCTGGACATTGCCGGTACCGCTTGGATCAGCGGTGCCAACAAAGGAGCCACAGGCCGCCCGGTACCACTGCTGATGCAATATTTAATCGACCTTGCCAATACCAAATAGTGAGCCACTCGGGGGCTTGCCCCCAAATACCATTATGACCCGAATTGATTTCTACATTTTAAAAAACCAGCTCGACCAGGGCCTGGTACTACTCACCTGTCGACTGGTTGAAAAAGCCTATCAAAGAGGGCACTACGTCTATATACATACCACCGATCAACAGCAGTCCCAGCAGATAGATGATCTGTTATGGTGCTTCAAAGAGAGCAGCTTTATTCCTCACTGCCAACTAACCGAGAGCGATGAACAAGCTCAGGTAATGATCGGACACGCACACGAACCACCACTTGAATTTGATGTGTTAGTTAATCTGGCAGACCAGGTACCGCTCTTTTTCAGCCGCTTCACACGGGTAGCCGAAATAGTTGATGGTGATGAAAACAGAAAACAGCAGGCGCGTGAACGATTCCGTTTTTATCGTGACCGTGGCTATCCACTGAACAGCCACGATATAACCCTGTAGGCGGCACCAATGAATAACAGCCCAGAAAACCTCCCGGTGATGCAAGAACCGATAGACCATCCGTTCAAAGAGCGTACTGAGATCAGCGTTCCCGTATTGATTGAAGCCGTCGATCAAGATGAATTGCAGAGGCCGTTATTTGAAGAGTCTGACCTCCCGGCAACCCTTCCCTCTCACGATCAACTCTCTGAGCAGATCAGCCACCTGCTGGCTCAAAGAATCAATGAGCTGTTACCCGCCATCATGCAGGAAGCAGAACAGCAGATTGCCACCACGCTGCAACAGCAAATCACCGAACAACTACCCGAAATCATCAACGATGCATTAAACACATCGCGTCATTCAACAGGATAAATCCCCCCAGCCTTCAGAAAGATGGGGATCACAAATACTTTCAAAGGGTTAGTCATGCAATAGGGTGAGCTGAAAACCTAAGAAACGATCACGAAATAACGTCTACATTGCAAAACATTATCGGCTTAAAATAGAGTCGTGCCGTAATGGTAAACTCACGCTATAATACGCCTCATTCCTGTAGTCGCCCTGAGAGCCACTACCGCCCTGTAAAAATTGAGAAACCAGGTATCTGAATCGCAATGGAAAAAACCTACAATCCTCACTCTATTGAACAACGTTGGTATCAAATCTGGGAAGAGAGTGGTTACTTCAAACCCCAGGGCGGCGAGACCCCTTACTCCATCATGATTCCACCGCCCAATGTCACCGGCAGTCTGCACATGGGTCATGCCTTTCAGGACACCATTATGGATACCCTGATCCGCTTCCACCGCATGAAGGGTGATAACACCCTCTGGCAGCCCGGCTCCGACCACGCCGGTATCGCCACCCAAATGGTGGTAGAGCGTCAATTGAACGCGGAAGGTAAAACCCGCCACGATTTAGGCCGAGACAAGTTTATCGAACGGATTTGGGATTGGAAAAAAGAGTCCGGCAATACCATCACCCAACAGCTACGCCGCATGGGAACTTCCCCCGATTGGAGCC
Source organism: Gammaproteobacteria bacterium (assembly GCA_022712945.1). Lineage (GTDB taxonomy): Bacteria > Pseudomonadota > Gammaproteobacteria > RBG-16-57-12 > RBG-16-57-12 > JAFLJP01. Next base: position 14,390 of record JAFLJP010000091.1, read on the forward strand.
GTGAGCGCTTCACCATGGATGATGGACTCTCAGAAGCGGTCAAAGAGGTGTTTGTGCGCCTGCATGGTGAGGGGCTGATCTACCGGGGCAAACGTCTGGTCAACTGGGATCCGGTGCTGCACACCGCCGTGTCAGATCTAGAAGTCATCTCCAAAGAAGAGAATGGCTATATGTGGCACATGCGCTATCCACTGGCGGATGGCTCTGGCCATCTGGTGGTGGCCACCACCCGCCCTGAGACTATGTTCGGTGATGCGGCGGTGGCGATTCACCCCGGTGATGAGCGCTACCAACACTTAGTTGGCCAGATGGTTAAGTTACCACTCTCTGGTCGCCTGATCCCCATTATTGCCGATGAGTATGTTGATCCTGAGTTTGGTACCGGCTGTGTAAAGATCACTCCAGCCCACGACTTTAACGATTATGGCGTCTGGAGTAACCACCGTAACGAAAACTGTATTTCAAGCCAGTCCAATGGCGGTCTGATCAACATTTTCACCATCAATGCGGCGATTATTGGTAAAGATGATGAGTTCGGTGAATTGATTCCTGATGATTTTCACGGCCTTGATCGCTTTGAAGCACGTAAACTGGTAATCGAAGAGTTAGGTGCTTTGGGTTTGCTAGAGAAAACCGACGACCATAAACTGATGGTACCCAGGGGAGATCGCTCCGGCAGCGTAATTGAGCCGTTTCTCACCGACCAGTGGTATGTCAAGGTTGACGCGCTGGCCAAGCCCGCTATCGAAGCCGTTGAAAACGGTGATATTAAATTTGTTCCCGACAACTGGAAAAATACCTACTTCGAGTGGATGCGTAACATCGAAGATTGGTGCATCTCCCGCCAAATCTGGTGGGGTCACCGTATTCCCGCCTGGTATGATGAGAATGGTGGCATCTATGTGGGTCGCAGCGAGCAAGAGGTGCGTGAGCAGCACAAATTTTCAAGCGAAATTGTACTCCGGCAAGATGAAGATGTACTGGATACTTGGTTTTCCTCTGCGCTGTGGACCTTCTCGACCCTTGGCTGGCCAGAAAAGACCCCGGAACTGGCCACCTTCCACCCCACCTCGGTACTGGTGACCGGCTTCGATATCATCTTCTTCTGGGTTGCCAGAATGATCATGATGGGGCTTAAATTTACCGGTGAAGTGCCCTTTAAAGAGGTCTATATCCACGGGCTGGTGCGAGACAGTCAAGGGCAGAAAATGTCCAAGTCCAAAGGTAACGTGCTCGATCCGATCGACATCATCGACGGCATCGATTTAGAAGCACTGGTAACCAAGCGCACCAGCGGACTAATGCAGCCACAGCTGGCGAAAAAGATCGAAAAAGCGACTCGTAAAGAGTTTGCCGATGGTATTCCCGCCTTTGGTACCGATGCCATGCGCTTCACCTTTGCCGCACAGGCTTCAACGGGTCGTGATATCAACTTTGATATGAGCCGCATTGAAGGCTATCGCAACTTCTGTAACAAACTCTGGAACGCCTCCCGCTTTGTAATGATGAATCTGGAAGGGCATGAAATTCAGGGTGGTGATATTGAGTTATCATCAGCAGACAAATGGATACTCTCACGTCTTAACCAGATAACCGCCAATGTCACTCGCAACATTGAAGAGTACCGTTTTGACCATGCGGCGCAAAACATCTACGAATTTGTCTGGAACGAGTACTGTGACTGGTACCTGGAGCTAACCAAGCCGGTATTGAATGGCGATACGCCGGATGCAGCTAAACGCGGTACCCGCCGCACCCTGATTCAGGTATTGGAGACCATTCTGCGGCTGGCTCACCCCATCATCCCCTTTATCACCGAAGAGATCTGGCAGCGCGTCGCCCCAATGGCGGGAGTAACCGGTGATACCATCATGTTGCAAGCCTATCCAGTGGCAGATAAAAACCTGATTGATGAAACCGCCGAAGCAGAGATGCAGTGGGTGATGGCGTTCATTGTTGGTATTCGAAAAATCCGCTCTGGCATGAACATCGCGCCCAGCAAACCGCTGCCAATACTGATTCAAAACGGCTCTTCAACAGACCAGGAGCGCCTGAAAAACAATAATAACTTTCTCTCCGTACTGGCCAAAACCGAATCAATCACCTGGCTGAACGAAGGCGAAGAAGCACCAGACTCTGCCACTTCACTGGTGGGTGAAATGAAACTGTTGGTACCGATGGCAGGCTTAATTGATAAAGAGGCTGAACTAAAACGTCTTGATAAACAGCTTGAAAAACTGGAAAAACAGATCAAAGGCACAGAAACCAAACTGTCCAACCCAGGTTTCACCAACAAAGCCCCTGTGGCGGTTGTACAAAAAGAACAAAACAATCTGGAGGAACTCAAAGGTCAGCTTTTACAGCTCAAAGAGCAGCACAAAAAAATCCTGGCTCTTTGAATAAGGGATGTAGAAGAAGTTAACGTACCGTTGTTACGCCGAATTGTTGCTCACCCTCTCTAGGTAGGGTGGGAAAAAAGACAAGTAAGCGCGGTATTTTAATAAATTCTACCTCCCTAAGTGCACCCAACACCCTGGATAGAGGTACTATTCAGGGGGTATTATGATAACGGTTAACCGGCAAAAACAGAGCCCTCATCAGTAGAAAAACATGACGGGCAACAGAAAACTAAAATCATAAGTAACATATTATTTTAATTAACTATTTCACCCGTTAAAAAAGCATAAACTATCCGCAGTAAAAGCTATAGTTTCAATTTGTGATGCCGATTGTCAACTAACAGTTAATTGGAAAAAAACTAAAAAACTCAATGAAATACGCACTCTACCTCCTACTCATGCTACCAGTACCCCTATTAAGTACACCGGCCATTGCATTTGAAGATAGAGAAGAGCTCTATTTTGATGAAGAAATTCCAGTGGTACTCACCTCTTCCCGGCTAAAGCAACCGATCACCGAAGCACCCACCGCCATGACCATCATCGATCGAAAAAAAATAGAACAGTTGGGCGTGCGTGAGATTGCCGCACTCTTTCAGCTGGTACCTGGAATGATCGTTGGTTTTAAGTCGGGAAACTGGCCAGTTGTCACCTATCACGGCATGTCGGATCAATACTCCCGTCGCATGCAAATTTTGATTGATGGACGTGCGGTCTATCTACCTGATGTTGGTGGCCCAGACTGGTCATCACTACCACTGGTGATCGATGACATTGAACGCATTGAAATTACCCGGGGCTCCAATGCCGCTACCTATGGATCAAATTCATTTTTAGGGATTATTAATATCATCACCCGTCACAGCAGCAAATCAAAAGGCCAGTTTTTTAGCTACACCCGTGGTGAAAATGAGATTGAACGGTTGGTTGCCCGGCACGGTGGTACTTTCGGAAACCTTGACTATCGAATCACCCTCGAAGATGAAGAAAGTAATTACTATGATGCACCCCAACACTTTCAGTCATCACAAATTCTCACCTTCAGAGCCGATTATCAAATTAACAATCGGGACTATCTGATGTACCAATCGGGCTACACCGACAAAACGGGCATGGATCGGCAATCTAGAATCATATTCCCCAGTACAACCAAACGCTATTTCCATCAATTTGAGTGGTTTCAAACAATCTCTCCAGAAAATGAGTTAAAGCTGCAACTCTACTATTCAAACTTAAAAAATCTTACTTTTTATAAGGGAAGAATCCCGTCAGGAATTATTAACATAGAGGATAACGCCTATATCCAGCGTTATGACGTTGAAGCACAATACACCTTTTCGCCAATCAAACGATTACGGGCGGTCATGGGCATCAGTTCACGTCAAGATAAATTAAAATCGCCCATGGGATTTTCGACGGACAGTACAATTAAAATTGCTACACACCGTCTCTTCAGCACTCTCGAATTCAGAGCATCACCAGTCTGGCTTATCCATTTTGGCACAATGTTCGAAGCTCATGACTCGATGGCTAAAAAGCTATCGCCCCGAGTGGCCGTCAACTATAAAATAACCGAGAGTGAAACAATACGCCTCAGTGTATCGCGGGCCTACCGTGCGCCACTTGCCTTTGAAAAACAGGCAAATAGACAAATAGTTATTGGCCCACAAACCCACACTCTTTTTGCCATAGAACCCGGCGTAAATGTTGAAGCGGAAGAGGGAACAACAATTGATCTGGGTTACATCATCAAGGCCAGGGGCACCCCCTATACTCTGGATTTTCGGTTTTATCATGAAAAACTACGACAATTGATTACACCTTACGGGTGGCTTCCTGCCGGCAATAGCACACTCGCCATCGGTTTTGACAATTACTCAAATGCCACCATTCGAGGCTTTGAATCAAGCATTGAATACACGACTCGAAATTTTAATGCACTCTTAACCTACAGTTACACCGACATTAACTACCAACATTTCGGGGGCACTTCCACCCCATACGTCTACGCTGATTCTGCACCCAAATACAAAACCAGCTTGTTACTAGCAAAACAACTCGAAAGTGGCCTGACAATATCCGGCACCTACCATTACATTGATGAGTTTTTATGGCTCGGGATTGGAGATGAGGTCGAAAGCTATGACCGGCTTGACCTAAGAATTTCCGCCAAGGTCAACATCAATAGAAACAATGCATCTGTTGCGGTTGTCATGCAAAATGTCTTTACCGATGACCACTACGGATTCAATCAAGACTATCGCTTTACACAGCGCCTTTATATGACATTCGCAATGGAGTTTCACTAATGAAACTAATGCTATTAACAATATTTTTACTACCAATGAAAATGGTGTTTTAATTTCTTCATGACAACGTTTTCACAACAAACACACACCACGATGATGCGGATAATTCGCCACATTCTGGTCGTAATCTGCCTGCTGATGCATCATCATGTCAGCCTGGCCGACGACACCCTGAAAATAGCATTCGTCGGCAAATCAGAGAGTAAAAAGCAACAAGACCTTATCAAACAGACGCAACAGGAGTTACAGCGTAAGCAGCTCTTGGTTCATGCTGACACCTATGCCAGTGATGTTTTTTTTAAAGCACTAAAAAAAGATCCCGATTATGACCTGATTGTGGCAATAGGCAGCAAAGTAACCCAGCAGTTGCGTAGACAACCCACTGGTATTCCGACGGTTTCAATATTCATCTCTTCCATCGGCTATAAAAATGATCCATTGCCACAACACACGGCAATTTTTATCGATCAACCCCCATCAAGATACCTGGCATTGATAAAAGAAATATTACCCCACAGCCATACCGTTTCACTGCTTTACAGTGATTACAGCGATAACTTCTATCAACAGCTGCACCAGGCAGCCACACAACAACAACTGCAAGTGAATGGCCAAAAAGTATCAAACGAAAATGATATTTATAGTGCACTGGACAATGCGGTACAAAATGGCGATGTTTTGCTCGCTATTCCCGACCCCAATATTTACAACCGTCGCACCATAAAAACAATATTCTTAACCAGCTATCAAGATGAAATACCCATTATCGGATTTTCCGACTCATATACTACAGCGGGTGCCGTCAGCTCGCTCCACAGCACTATTTCTGACATTTCAAAGCAGTTGGCAGAGACCATTGTCTATTTTACTCAAAACGGTAAAACATTACCGGCCAGCAGCTACCCACGCTATTTCCACATTAGCACCAATAGCAAAGTTGCCAACTCATTATCAATCACCCTTGATGAACCAAGTACTTTGAAAAAAATAATAAAATAAAGGTGTTGTACGAAAAAAACGATGGCTGACAATAATATTTCAGAGAAGCATGGAATAATAAATCGGGTTACATTTTGCTTCGAATTGAGGCGTGTTCACGGACAGAAAAAGGGATGGAGTAGAAGATGAATATGCTGAATCGTTATTTTTTTAAAACCATCAAATCCCAACTACTCGCCCTCTCGATCATACCCATTATCATTTTATCGATCGTCCTGGCGGTCAGCTACTCGCTGATGCAAGTTAATTACATCAGCAAAATAAACTACGACTACGGTGTCACGCTCACCAACAATATTGGCCCTGCATGCGAATTTGGCATTCTCACCGGAAATCAATCTTTTTTAGAATCCATCGCAGAACAGATCATCGCCACAAGCCACGCCGTTAATGTCATCATCTACGATGAAAACTACCAGATACTGCTGAATAGAGAGACCGAAAAATCACATGAACTGCCCAAAAGCTGGAACAGTATTAGCGGCAATATGGATAGCAAATATTATGAAACTGAATATTTCACCTCATTTCTCTCTGCCATCTACAGCCGCCCCGTAGATGTCTACGATAATTTTGACGATATTGTGGAAAATAACAGCGAGCTGGATGAGGCGATTGGCTACATAAAGATCACGCTATCAAAAGAGGCAACTAACACTGAAAAGCGACAAGTTTACATCGCATCAATGAGCATTACATTTTTCGTGATCATTATTTTTTCAGTGGTTGCCCTCAGAAGTAGCAACCGATTAGCCAACCCCATACGCCAACTTTCAAACCTGACCAACAAAATCGAACAGGGTGACCTCACCTCCCGGTCACCTCTGGACGGCAGTGGTGAAATACGAGAGCTTCAGTTTGGCATTAACTCCATGTCAGACGCCCTGCTCAACTCCCGCCAAAAAATGCAACAAGAGGTTATGAAGGCAACATCTTCATTCAAAAAAGCCAACGATGAACTTGAAAATAAAAATATAAAACTTGCCCTTGCCGAGAAATCAGCCCTGGAAGCAAGCAAAGCAAAATCACAATTTTTAGCCAATATGAGTCATGAAATACGCACACCGCTGAATGGCATTATTGGCTTTACAAAACTGTTACAAAAAACCAAATTGACCTCTATCCAGAGCGACTACATCAATATTGTACAGCGCTCCAGCAAGACACTACTCAACATCATTAATGACATACTGGATTTTTCAAAGGCCGAAAATGGTAATTTACAAGTTGATAAAAGCAGCCTTAATCTTTACGAACTAATTGACGACGTGATTAAAATCATCACTCCGGCAGCCCACGAGAAAGATCTGATTCTCAGCTACATCATCTATCAGGATGTTAACCCCAATATCATCAGTGATGAGCAAAAAATTCGTCATATTCTGCTTAACCTGATGAGTAATGCGATTAAATTCAGCCATCAGGGTAGCATTGAAATTCGTGTATCACTGGATGAACGCGAGAAAGCGGGAGAAGAGCAGCTACTATTATCAGTTACCGACAGTGGCATCGGCATTGACAAGGAGAGTCAGCAATTAATTTTCAAAGAGTTCCAGCAAGCCAACAGCAGCACCACCCGAAACTACGGTGGCACAGGCCTCGGATTGCCAATATCGAAACATTTTGCCGCCCTCCTTAATGGCGACATCACCATCCAGAGCACCCCGGGTGAGGGGTCAACCTTCTTCGTTACACTTGACTACCAAACAGATAAAACAGTGGCATTACCCATCACCACAACATTCCTTTCCGGCTTCAGGATACTGATCCAGTCTGATGACCAACTCACCCTGTTTAAACTCAGACACATTGTGGAGTCACAGGGTGCCAATACAATAGATGATGTATCACTGGATCTCTTCGAGCAAAAGATAACCCAGCAGGATTATGACCTTGTTGTTATCGCCTGCCGACAGCAACAGATCACCAACGGTAAAACCGCCCAGCAACTTCATGCCATCAATAAGCACCTTCCTGAATGCAAAGTGCTGGTACTTGCCAACAGCTGTAATCCTGAACTGTTAAATTTACTCCCACATCACCCAAACAGTGCCTGCATTAGCCAACCCTTTACCCACAACGCCTTCATCCAGGCTTTACAACAATTAACCGGCGCTAATGTTACGTCGTCAGTCGAACCCTTAGAGACAGCCAGTACCATCGCCAATAATTTCTCACACTATCGCATACTGATTGTTGAAGATAACCAAATTAACAGCAAACTGTTAACCGCCCTTCTCAAGCAGTTTAAAATTGAGCCAAAACTGGCAATAACAGGCAAGCAGGCCGTCGCATTCTGTGAAAAAGAGACCTTTGACCTTGTTTTCATGGATCTTCACATGCCCGAAATGGATGGAATCGAGGCCACCATCCTGATCAAAAAGAACCAGCCCGATCTTCCCATTATCGCCACCACGGCCGATATTCTGGCAAACGAAAATAATGCCCTGATTAACCAGGGCTTTGATCGTGTATTAAGCAAGCCAATCGACGAAAACAAATTAATCGCCTGTTTAAATGAATGGTTACCCAGTGATGGAAGCCACACCTATCAACTGCTGGTGCAGCACTTCAATGGTAAAAAAGAGCTCGCCGATGAGATGTATCAGCTGTTGATAAAAGAGCTTAAAGAGAAGCAACCGTTATTACCGTTACTGTGGAAAGAGCAGCAACAAGAGGCGTTAAGGCAGCTTGTTCACAAAATCAACGGCTCGGCAAGCTATTGTGGCGTTATCCAACTACAGGCGGCTGCACAGGAACTTGAGATCGCGCTCAAGCGTAACCAGCTCGAACAGGTACCCGACAAGCTGGAGCAACTACTGGCCACAATCACCACCATCTTAGATGAAAATCCTTGAGTAGTTTAGATGGTTATTACGTTATAATGGCGGAATTCTACCCTGTCGATGAGCGGTAATTCCTTCCATGCAGTCTGCCAAAAACATATTCTCCTACCGTCAATACTGGGCCAAACGTTTTGGTGCGGCCCCTTATTTGCCACTCTCCCGTGAACAGATGGATGAGTTGGGCTGGGACAGCTGCGATATTATTCTGGTAACCGGTGATGCTTATGTGGACCACCCCAGCTTTGGCATGGCGATTATTGGCCGAGTACTGGAGGCTCAGGGGTTTCGTGTCGGCATCATCTCTCAACCGGACTGGAGTAGCAAAGAAGCCTTTATGGCCCTGGGCAAGCCCAACCTCTTTTTTGGGGTCACCGCCGGCAATATGGATTCAATGGTCAATCGCTACACTTCCGACCGGCGCATTCGCTCCAATGATGCCTATACCCCCAAGGGCGAAGGCGGCTTGCGCCCCGACCGGGCAACCATCATCTACACCCAGCGCTGCCGCGAAGCCTTCAAAGGAGTGCCGGTGGTGATTGGTGGTATTGAGGCGAGCCTGCGCCGCATTGCTCATTTTGATTACTGGTCTGAGAAGGTACGTCGCTCAATTCTGTTTGATTCAAAAGCAGATCTATTGGTGTACGGCAACGCAGAACGCCAGATTGTGGAAATTGCCCACCGCCTGGCCGCCAGTGAAGCAGTCTCAACCCTTACCGATATTCGTGGCACCGCCTTGATTGTTGATAACCACTATTTGCCCGACGGCTGGGCCGAGATGGATGCTCATGAGATCGATGTAAGCGACCAACCGGTGCCTAAGAGTGACCCTTACGCAATGGAGGCGCCTTGCGATAGCAGAAAGCCGCAGGCGAACCCAGCAGGTAAAGTAATCACCCTGCAGCGTCGCCCCAGATTGGATCGCAGCCGCACGGTGGTGCGCCTGCCCAATTATGAAGCAGTTAAACGCGATAAAACACTCTATGCCCACGCATCACGAATTCTGCATTTAGAGACCAACCCCGGCAATGCCCGTGCGCTGCGGCAACACCATGGTGATAAAGATATCTGGCTTAACCCGCCACCCATTCCGCTCACCACAGCGGAATTAGATGCCATATATGACTTGCCCTTCAATCGTTCGCCACACCCGGACTACCGTAATGACAATATTCCCGCCTATGAGATGATCCGTTTTTCGGTAGCCATTATGCGCGGCTGCTTTGGCGGCTGCACCTTCTGCTCGATCACTGAGCACGAGGGGCGCATTATTCAGAGCCGTTCAGAGGAGTCGATTATCCGCGAGATAGAGGTGATGCGAGATACCGTGCCCGGCTTTACCGGCATCGTCTCCGATCTGGGTGGCCCCACCGCCAACATGTATCGACTCGCCTGCAACAGTGAGAAAATCGAATCGGCCTGTCGGCGACTCTCCTGTGTTCATCCGGGTATTTGTGAAAACCTGAACACAGACCATGCACCACTGGTAAAGCTCTATAAACGGGCCCGTACCCTGCCCGGCATCAAAAGGGTTTTTATCGCCTCAGGGTTACGTTACGACCTGGCGGTTCGCTCACCTGAATATGTCAAAGAGCTGGCCACCCACCATGTGGGGGGTTACTTAAAAATCGCACCTGAACACACCGAATCAGAACCACTCTCCAAGATGATGAAACCCGGCATCGGCACCTACTACCGCTTTAAGGAAATGTTTGATAAATACTCCAAAGCCGCGGGTAAAGAGCAGTATCTGATCCCCTATTTCATTGCTGCCCACCCCGGAACCACCACTGAAGATATGTTAAACCTAGCGATATGGTTGAAGAAAAATGGCTATCGAGCTGACCAGGTTCAGGCCTTTCTGCCCTCACCCATGGCACTGGCCACGGCGATGTGGTACAGCGAACACAACCCGCTTAAAAAGGTGAGTCGGGGGGGTGAAAAGGTATTTGTACCCCGTGGGTTAAAAATTCGTCGCCTGCACAAAGCCTTTCTACGTTACCACGATGCCAACAACTGGCCCATTCTGCGCGAAGCACTGAAACAGATGGGGCGTGCCGATCTGATCGGTAACGGAAAAAAACATCTGGTACCTAACTGGCAACCAGCTGACACCGGTGAGCAACAAAAAGGAAAACCGCACAGTCGCCGTAACCGCGGGCCATTTACTACCCAGCATACCCACGGCAAAGCGGCTGGCGGGGAAAAAACACAGAGAAAAGTGGCCCATCGAGCAGGAGGTAAATTGCAAAAAGGGACAAGAAGGCAGGCAAAAAAATAGGGGCTAACGCCCCCCATTTTTCTAAAATGATAAAAGTTATGAATTTCGGCTGGGGTTTATTTTTCCACATCCCCACTTGCCAACATCCGTCAGCTGCATATATTCATCAACCGATATCTCACTATCCGGCTTAACATACATAATATTAACAGTGCACATATCTCGGATAACCCGTTGAATTTTATCACCATAGTAGCGGGGGCGAAGGATAAGCTGGGAGACCATATCGCCTTCATGTTCAAAAGGCTGCTCCAGGTCCAGCAGAAAAAACTCGTTGCGATCACGGGTTTTCACCACACCAATACTGTTGGCGTGTATCGGATTTTGTCCTGAAAAGTTCGCAGGCTCATAAACCTCTATATCATGTGTACACATCGTGCTCTCCTCCTTAAAAAAGCAATCCTAATATAGAATAGCCCTTTTTACAGAATGGATACCCAGACTGCCACACTCTTCATCTGTATGACAAGGTATATAAGCACTTGGACAATAATGGTGGGTTATTAACTAGAGCTGGCGGGCATTCTTTTCACCCGCCTCAATATCAACAAAATGGAGAAGAACAGCACCGATAATCAACAACACCAAAACAGACAAAATAGAGAGCCGAGTATTTTCAGAAATAAGTGCAACCCCACCCATTAATACCGGGCCAATCACCGCAGCAAACTTCCCTAACATGTTGTAAAACCCAAAAAATTCAGCACTTTTATTCGCGGGTATCAGGCGTGCATACAGTGAACGACTGAGCGCTTGAATCCCCCCTTGCACCAAACCGATCACCACTGCCAACAGGTAGAACTCCCATACATAATTCATCTGATAAGCAAAAAGTGTCACCGCCATATAAACTGCCAAAGCGAGTTGAATTCCAAACTTACAGCCATATTTTTCACCGAGCCAACCAAAGGCAATTGCTGCCGGAAAACCGACAAATTGGGTGATCAACAGAGCAACAATCAAGCTGTTTTGATCAAACCCCAGCGACAATCCGTAATCAACGGCCATGCGCACAATGGTGTCAACACCATCAATATAGAACCAGTAAGCGAGCAGAAACAGCACCACAACCCGCAACTTGCGAACCTCATCAAACGTATGACGTAGTTGTGATAACCCGTTGTTTATGGTCTTGAAAAAGCCTTTTTTCTCTGTTTTTTGTGGCTCTTTTACCCACAGTATCAGCGGGATGGTAAAGAGCGCCCACCAGAAAGCCACCAGAATAAAAGAGAGCTGCACTGCGGCTGCACTGTCAGCAAGGCCAAAGGTGGCAGGGGATATAGTCATCCAAACACAGAGGGAGAAGAGCAAGCCACCGCCCAGATAACCCAGCGAAAAGCCAAAGGCAGAAACTCTATCCAGACTTTTACCTTTGGCCACATCCACAATTAAGGCATCATAAAAGGTGACACTGCCTGAAAAGCCCAAGCTGGCACCAATATAGATCAGCACCGCCAACCACCACTCACCCTCGGCGACAAATGAGAGCGCAAAACTCATAACGATGCCCATCAGGGCAAAGAAGATCAGGAAACGTTTACGGGCACTGCCCTGGTCAGCAATGGCACCCAGTATGGGGGCTAAAAGAACAACAATAAAACTGGCCACCGAATTGGCAATACCCAGATAAAAACTACTCTCGGTGGTGGTTAACTCCCCCGCCCAGTAGCTTTTAAAAAAAATCGGGAAAAACCCCGCCATGATCACAGTGGCATAAGCAGAATTCGCCCAATCGTAGAGTGCCCAGGAGAGAATTTGACGATTTTTCAGGTAATTAAACACAATATTGCAAACCATGTAAAAATGAGCAGCACCCACAAAACTCTACGGGTATAACAGCTGCTGAGAGTGTATTGAATTTTTAACCGTCATTAAAAGTAGAAGGCTATGCGACATTTAGCGCCAGTTTCAGTTTTGGTGTAATGCCACCGATGGCCGTATTCAACTATTCGCCATTGTAGGTTATGTCATCGTTAATTGTTGGTCTATCTCCAGAATAGAGCCATCAACATGATAGGTAATGTCCCGCCCCTCAATTCATACGCTGATCACCATGGAGAGTGAAGCGAAGGTAAAAAGAGGTAAGGAGGAGGCGATCACCTTAACGGCTACGACCCTTTCACTTGTCCCCTTTTTCTATTTTTATGAAGAAAGCATTTACGGCCAAAGGTGCATGGCTTCAGAGATTATTTGTTTTAGTTTTAACGTGCTCGCACCGGTTTTCGCTTGTATGGCTAAACCAGCTATTAAGGTAAAAAACACAGAAGACAGCGCTTCTATATTCGTTTTTTCCGGCAAATCCCCATCATTTTGTGCCTGTAGTAGGCGTTTATTTAATAAATTTTCACTATTTTGTAGTGCATTCTGTAACGCTGCTTCCACTTCACTTGGTAGGGATGCTCCACCAAAGCCTGTGGTGCCATTAATGATAAAACAGCCCCTAGGTAAATTATGATTAGTGAGCATTTCTGCCATAGAATTTAAGAATAACTCAACAGCATAACGGCCATTAGCCTCATCCATCAAAACTTTACCATGCTGACTAATTCTTAACTCAATATAGCGCTCTAGAGCCTTCAAATACAATGAGCGTTTATCGCCAAATGCAGCATATAAGCTTGGTTTATTTAGCCCCATTGCTTTTGTTAAGTCTTGTAATGATGCCCCCTGAAAGCCATGTTTCCAAAATACATCAACAGCGCAATCAAGTGCAAAATCAATATCAAAACCTCTTGGACGTCCTCGTTCAGACACCATCTAATTCCTGCCTCTTACTAACAAAATAAAATGGGACATTTATAAGTCGGCACTAGCAGTGCTGTCGGACTTGGGGAGTCGTAGCGAGAGAAAGCCATTTTGAGGCCATTTATTTGATCATTTGGGGCAAATATTGAGCATATTCAACGAAAAGGATCAGAAAAATGGGCCAAAATGGATTTTTCGCAGTCGACTCTTCCTAAGTCCGACAGCCTGCTAGGAGTCTGTTAGAGACATCGATGTACCGAAAGGCTTGAGTTTTAGCTTCGATTGATAATAAAAACTTAAGATTCGCATTTCCATCAGATTCGCCATTCTTGGACAAGACCCAGCATCCAAATAAATATCTTGACTATGTAATATAGCATCCAGTACATTGCATACCAATCGGTACAGATAGAGGCCGGTGTTTGTTTCTACAACGATATAGCAAATAATGGGGATTGAAATGAGACGACTAACAAATAAATCTGTACTAATTACTGGTGGAACGACTGGCATTGGTTTAGCAACAGCTAAACTATTTATGAAAGAAGGTGCACGCGTTGCCATTGTTGGACAAAATCAAGAGCGAGTTACTCATGCATCAAAAATTTTAGGGACGGAAGCGCTTACTCTTTGTGCAAATGTTGCTTCATCACAAGATATGAAAAATGTTGCAAAACGTATAAAAGATAAGTTTGGTAGCATAGATGTTCTTTTTGCAAATGCAGGTATTGCTAAGCCAATGGCATTTGCTGATGTCGTTGATGAAAATATTGACGATCAATTCGATGTCAACTTCAAAGGCGTCGTTTATTCAATTCAGAGTATGCTTCCACTATTAAATAATCCATCTAGCGTTATTATTACATCAACAACGATGATAGAAAAAGGCGTGGCTGGAATGAGTATGTATTCAGCAACAAAAGCAGCATTACGCTCATTAGCGCGCACACTATCCGCAGAATTATTAGAAAAAGGTATACGGGTAAATACCATAAGTCCTGGTTTGATTGAAACACCTATTTATGGCAAGTTGGGGTTACCTGAAGAGGCCGTACAAACATGGGCTGAAGAGCTGATGAAAAAGATCCCAGCATCTCGTTTTGGCCAAGCGGAAGAGGTAGCTAAAGCGGTGTTATTTATGGCAAGCGATGATTCGTCATATATGCTAGGTGAAAACATTTTGTTTGATGGTGGTATGTCGACTATTTAGGGATGTAGATGAAGTTAAAGTACCGTTATTACGCCGAATTTTTGTTCACCCTATCTAGCAGGGTCGGCAAAAAAACAAGTAAGAGCGGTATTTTAATAAATTCTACATCCCTGAGTATCAGCGGGATTAATTCCCCCACTGCTTATTCCGGTTTTCAATGATGTTTGCCGATAGGTCTAGTTTAAATTTAGTGCATCTATTTTGGGAGAAAAAAATGCCATTTGTTGAAGTTAAAGTGTTTGAAGGTGAGCTTACTCAGGTGCAATCTAAAGAGTTGATTCAAAAAATTACGAATTCAGTCACAGAGGTAACAGGTGGAAAACTGCGAGACGTTACATGGGTAGTCATTAATGAAATAAAAAGTGGGAACTGGGGGGTGGGTGGAAATGCGCTTGGTCTAGATGACGTTAAAAAAATATTAGCAGAATAACTAAATATTGACCAAATACAGATCGATCATTCATGCTATGTGGCGTGAATTTTCCTAATCGGGTAGCCGGAGGTCTCTAACTCTCAGCCCGTCCCCTTGTATGGTCCCCACGATTTCGTGAACATTTTGACAGGGACAGGGTTGCGCCCACATATCCGGCCTGTTAGCGAGGTGTTTTCTCCTCTGGCCTCGATGAGAGCTGCGCGTATCGTCCTAATCAGCCTACCGGCCTTTGATGGCCGTTGGAGTTTGCCGATTTTCAATACGCCGGTCTAACCTGTGGTGTCATCTTGTTTAGGGATGTAGAAGAATTTAAAGTACCGTTATTATGCCGAATTTTTGTTCACCCTATCTAGCAGGGTGGGCAAAAAGACAAGTAAGCGCGGTATTTTAATAAATTCTACATCCCTTACCCTGAGGATTTTTATTTTAGCCCTTGGTCATCTCGTCCAGCGCTTCCCAGCGTGCAAATACCGTTTCTAACTCCGCTTCAAGTCGTGGCTGCTGATTGAGTATTTCGTTTATCTTATCCTGTGGCTGCTGATAAAACGCCGGATCACTAATTTTGGCCTGTAGCGCTTTCAGATCACGTTCAAGCACCTCGATACGCTCTGGCAACTGATCAAGCTCGCGTTGATCTTTATAGCTCAACTTTTTGCTTGGCTTGGCTGGTTTGGTTGCCACAGGTTCTATGGGCTTGCTCCGTTTCACCGATTTTTTTTCGGTTTGAGCCGGCTGTTGGGTTTGATGCAACCAATCCTGGTAGCCCCCTACATATTCATTCCAGCTCCCCGCACCTTCATAGACAAGGGTGCTGGTGACTACGTTATCCAGAAAGGCTCGGTCATGGCTCACCAACAAAATAGTACCTTGGTACTCTTCCAGTAGAGACTCCAAAAGCTCCAGAGTCTCCACATCAAGGTCATTAGTTGGCTCATCCATAATCAACAGGTTGGCCGGACGGGTAAATAGTTTGGCCAGCAACAGGCGGTTGCGTTCGCCCCCCGACAGGGTACTGACCGGTGAGCGGGCGCGTTCAGGCACAAAGAGGAAATCTTGCAGATAGCCCATCACATGGCGGGACTGTCCGTTAATTTCGACATACTCACTACCATCACCGACGTTATCAAACACCGTTTTTGACTCATCCAGTTTAGCCCGTTGCTGGTCAAAATAGGCAATTTCCAGTTTACTGCCAAGGTGCACACTCCCTTCATCCGGCTCCAGTTGGCCAAGAAGAATTTTGATCAACGTCGACTTGCCAACCCCGTTAGGTCCGATAATACCGATACGATCACCGCGCATAATGCGGGTTGAGAAATTTTTCAGGATCAGCTTGTCGGCAAATGATTTGCCAATATTTTCAACTTCAACCACCAGTTTTCCAGAGCGTTCGGCATCATCCAGCTGAATGCGCGCTTTACCCTGGCGATCAATACGCGATGAGCGCTCATCACGCAGCCGATTCAGTGCCCGTACTCGCCCTTCGTTACGGGTGCGGCGCGCTTTTATCCCCTGGCGAATCCAAGTCTCTTCCTGGGCCAGTTTTTTATCAAACAGGGAATTTTGCTGGGCCTCTATCACCCAGCGCTCTTCACGCTTCACCAGATAGTTGTCGTAATCTCCGGGCCAGACACTCAGCTGCCCCCGGTCCAACTCCACAATCGAGGTGGCCAGACGTTTCAAAAAAGCACGGTCATGGGTAATAAACAGCAGTGAACCATTGAATGTTTGCAGAAAGGTCTCAATCCAGGTGATCGACTCAATATCCAGGTGATTGGTCGGCTCATCCAGCAGCAACAGGTCAGGCTCGCTGACCAGTGCTCGCGCCAGTAATACCCGGCGGCGCAGACCACCGGAAAGTTGATCCAGCGTGTGGTCAGGGTTCAATGAGAGCTGGGTTAAGGTCTGTTCTACACGCTGTTCCAAATTCCAGCCGTCGATCGCCTCCAGCTGCTCTTGCAAGCGCCCCATGATATTGAAGTTTTTCTCGCTGGGATCATTAGCCACCTCATGGGTGATGTGGTGGTAGTCAGTAATCAGACGGCTGGCATCACCCAGCCCTTCAGCCACTACATCAAATACCGTGCGTTTGTCATCCAGTGGTACCTCTTGTGCCAAGTAGGCAATTTTCAGCCCCTCTTGCCGCCAGATAGAGCCATCATCGGCGAGAATTTCACCGGCAATCACCTTCATCATGCTCGATTTACCGGCACCATTGCGACCCACCAGACAGATACGCGCCTGTGGTTCAATTTGCAGGCTGACACCATCCATCAGCGGATGATGGCCAAAGGCCAGAGAGAGATTATCCAGGGTCAGAAGTGGGGTCATAACGATTTCACAGGTGGCAGAAAGTGCGCAGTTTACCACTGCACCGACGAGGCCGCACTTTTATTGCCGCTGAGCCATATTACAAGAGGCTGCAATCCTTGCGGTGTCATTGTCTATCGTCATCCCCTCATCGGGAAAAAATAGAGATAGAGACCTTTACAGCAAAACCCAGTAAACCAAAGAGCGCCAATTTAATCAAAAGGCAGATTCAACCCTGAAGTGCATAACCACCTAAGCCGCTATTGCAGCCATATGTTTCGTCATTAAATCTGCAGGTGTTTTATAGCCAAGTTTCTTTCTTGGGCGGTCATTGAGATTGATAATAACTGCCGCGACTTCAT
>JAFLJP010000036.1 GCA_022712945.1 Gammaproteobacteria bacterium
CCGCGCTACCCAGGCGACCCAGGCGTTCACGATAACAGTGACCGGTAACGAGCCACCGCAGATCACCTCATCCGTACCGTTGCTCGCTTACCCGGACGTTCTCTACCGCTTCAATCTGCAAGCCGTCGATCCCGATGGCGATGCACTAGTGTTCCAATTAGTTACCGCGCCCACGGGCATGGTGCTTGACGAGCCAGCGGGACAGATCAACTGGACACCGGATGCCGCGCAACTTGGTGCCCATCCAGTGCAAATCACTGCCAGCGATGGTCAGTTTACGACCACCATCAGTTATACACTGACGGTGGTCGAACAAAACACCGCGCCGTTCATCGACTCATTGCCACTGACTCATGTCATCGCGGATCAGCCTTATCAATACGCCGTGCAGGCCTTCGATCGGGAAAACGATCTCCTAAGCTATGTACTGGTGGTGCCGCCCGCGGGCATGACTATCGATGGTCAGGGCATCGTCAACTGGTTGCCAGGCAGTGGGCAGATCGGCAGCCACGCGATCCAGGTCGACGTCAACGACGGTCGAGGAGGGTTTGTCAATCAGCAATACACCCTAGTGGTCAACGATGGCATTATCAATCAACCGCCCGAGATCCTCAGTAGCGCACCACAAAGCGTGGTCGAAGGTGAAACATTCATCTATCAACTACTCGCCAGCGACCCGGGTGACATCCTCGATTACGCCCTAGTGACGGGCCCGAACGGGGCGACCATAGACAGCGATGGCCTGCTGCTGTGGATGCCTCCCACCGGAAATAGCCTGCCGTTCTATCAGGAATTCCAGATCGAGGTCAGCGATGGCCAGCTCACCGCTTGGCAACGCTTCGTCGTCGCCGTCACCGACGGCGGCTTTAATAGCCAAGAATTAGTGGTCAGCATCGCACTGGACCGTCATGAGTACCAATTGAATGAGCTGCTCGAATTTAGAGTCAACGCCACCGGATCCGAGCTGCTTACCACCAGCCTTACCATCAACGGTGCCACCGTCGCCATCGGTGATACCGGCATCGTTCGTTATACCCTCGATCAGTTTGGCCGCTACGAAATCACTGCCACGGCATCCAGCGCGACCCAGACATTGACCGCTACGGATTACGTCAGCGTCATCGATCCCTCGGATACCGTCTATCCCGTGGTCGCAATCACCGCACCCACTGACGGCGAAGTCATCACCAAACCTGTCGAGATCATCGGTACCGCCTCCGATGCCAACCTGCGTTATTACCGCCTGGCCCATCGCCGCAAGGGATCGGACAACTGGCACATTCAGGCCCGGCAGACCAGCAATGTCACCGACGGCGTGCTCGGCCAGTTCGATCCCTCACTGCTGGAGAATGGTATCTATGACCTCCTCGTCGAAGCGATGGATGATAACGGCCGCCTCAGTACAGACTCCATCACGCTGCGGGTCGAAGGCCAACTCAAGGTCGGCCACTTCTCCTATACGGTTGAAGACCTCAACATTCCCGTTTCCGGCATCCCCATCCGCGTCACCCGTACCTATGACTCGCGGCGACGCACTGAGCCCCTGGACTTCGGCTATGGCTGGAGCATCGGCTATCAAGACATCAAGATCGATGAATCACGCAAGCTTGGCCAGTTTTGGCAACTCAACCAATATAACAGTGGCTTCAAGGATGCGATCGTCCACTTCTGTGTCGAGCCACAGGGCGCGCCCCAGGTCACCATCACCCTGCCTGACGGCCGCACCGAGACCTTTGATGCCCATGCCGAGCCCAGCTGTTCGTTGTTCGTGCCGCGCTTGGATGTCCAGGTAGAATTTCGCTCCCTCGACGGCGAATCCACCCTCGTACTGCGCGACCCCATCATCGTCCGCTTCGCCGGCGATCGCTTGGCCGTGATCGGTGGCGACGATATCTATGACCCTGACGAATACCTCCTGACGACCCGCGAAGGATTCATCTACACCCTCAAGCAAGGTGTCGGCATCGAAACCGTTACCGACCCCAACGGCAACACCCTGACCTATACTGACAACGGCATCTTCCACTCCGATGGCAAAAGCGTGCTGTTCAACCGCGATAGCAGCGGCCGCATCAGCACCATCACCGATCCGCTCGGCAATACCCTGAACTATGGTTATGACGCCGACGGTGACCTCCATAACACCATCGACCCGCTCGGTAATGCCAGCCTCTACCACTACCAGGGCGACCACTACCTCAGCGACATCACCGACCCGCTGGGCCGCACCATTGTCAAAAACATCTACGACGATAATGGCCGCCTGATCGCCCAGGAAGACAACAACGGCAACCGCACCGACTTTAACCATGACATCGCTGGCCGTCAGAGCATCATTACCGACCGCCTCGGCCGCAGTACCCAACTGTTTTACGACGACCGCGGCAACCTCACCAGCCAGGTGGATGCCCTCGGCAACCTCAGCAGCTTCACCTTCGACGCCGACGACAATCAAACCAGCCAGACCGACCCGCTCGGCCACACCCGCACGGCGACCTACAATGACAGCCGTGACCAGCTGACCCAGAGCGATGAACTAGGGAATACTATCAGCTTCAGCTACAACCCCCGTGGCCAGGAACTCACCGTTCAGGACGCCCGCAGCAATCTCTTCGAGATTGCCTACGACAGCTTCGGCAACCTGCTCACCATCACCGACCCGCTCGGCAACAACACTTTCCAAAATATCGGCGCCAAAGGCAACGTTTTACTGCGCCAGGATGCCTTGGGCAACGAGACCACCTTCAGCTATGACGATGCAGGCAATGTTTTGACCGAGACCGACCCGCTTGGTAACACCACGACCAGAACCTACGACGCCAACGGCAACGCCCTAAGCGAAACCCGCAGTCGGCTCGTCGACAACCTGCCGGTGGCAGAAACCACCCACTACGTCTACGACGCTCAAAACCGCGTGATTCAGACCACCGACGCCCTGGGCAATATCACCCGCACGGAATATGACATCGTCGGCAACGAAGTTGCCCGCATTGATGCCCTTGGTCAGCACACCGACATGACCTACGACGCCTACCGCCGTTTGCTGACGACCAGCTATCCCGACGCCACAACCGAAACCAATACCTATGATGCCGAAGGTAAGCTGATCGACAGCACGGATAGAGCAGGGCGCACCACGCAATACACCTACGACGCCCTCGATCGTCAGATCAGCGTCACTTACCCGAACAACAACAGCACCCAGACCGAATACGATGCTGCGGGAAGGGTCACCGCCGAAATCGACGCAAACGGCAATCGTACCGTCTACGACTATGATGCCGCCGGCCGCCGTACTGTGGTTACAGATGCCCTGGGAAATGTCACCAGTATGACCTACGATGCCGATGGCAACCTGCTTAGCCAAATCGATGCCAACAGCCATACCGTCAGCTACCAATACGACAGTCTCGACCGTAGAATCCAGACCACCAATCCAGACAGCCGCTTTATGACGGAAGGCTATGATCCACTGGGCAGACTAGCCAGCAAGACCGATCAGGCAGGGAAGACCACATCATATGAGTATGACGCCCTTGGTCGTCTGGCCGCCGTGGTCGATGCACTGCTGCAGCGCACCGAATACCGCTACGACAAATCCGGCAACAAACTGACCCAGACCGATGCCAACGGCAACACCACCAGTTGGACTTACGATGCATTAGGTCGGGCACTCAGTCGTACCTTACCCTTAGGCCAGACAGAAACCTTTGGCTACAACGCCAACGGCAACCAGGCTCATCACACCGACTTCAATGGCAATATCACCCACTTTACCTATGACATCAACGATCGCTTGAACACAAAGACCTATACGGATAACAGCGTTGAGACCACCACCTATGACCTGGTCGGCAACCGCGCCGACGTCACCGACAATCGCGGTACCACCCGCTACCTCTACGACAGTCGTGACCGCCTCATCAAAGAAACCCAGCCCGACGGTAATATTATCGAATATGGCTACGACGCAGCCGGCAACCGTACCCAGGTGACCACCACCGTCAGTGCGGTCGAGGAGACGGTTAGCTATGACTATGACGCCCTCAACCGCCTAGGCAGCGTCACCGATGCCAGCACCCAGATCACTACCTACAGCTACGACGGCGTTGGCAACCGCGCCACCATCAGCTACCCCAACGGCATCACCACAACATATACCTATGACAGTCTCAACCGGCTCACAACCACCGAGACCCAAGACAACAGCAACAGCGTGATTGCCCGTTACAACTACACCCTGACGGCAACAGGCCATCGCAACCAGATGATCGAACTAACAGGCGCCACCACCACCTACACCTATGACAACCTCTATCGTCTGATTGGTGAAGACCTCAGCAACCATCCAGTGCTGGGTAGCATCAGTAATAGCTATCAGTATGACCCGGTCGGCAACCGTACCTTCAGCGTCGAGGACGGCGTCAGCACCGCCTACAGCCACGATACTAACGACCGCTTACAGACCGCCGGTGGCGAGACTTACATCTATGATGCCAACGGCAACACCCTGACCAGCGCAATAGACAACACCGTTACCACAAACAGTTACAACAACAACCGGCTGACCCAGATGATCAAGACCGAAAACGCGGTCGAGGTGGACAATGTCAGCTACCAATACGACAGCGACGGCCTCAGAATCGCGACAAACGATGATGGTGTGACTACCCATTATCTGGTTGATAAGAACCGCGACTATGGTCAGGTGTTGAAAGAGCTCGATTCGACCAATACCGAAACCGTGAGTTACTTGTACGGCGATGACCTCATTAAGCAAACCAGGTCTGCCAATGATAGTTACTATCTTTATGATGGCTTAGGGTCGACTCGCTCTTTGACAGATAGCCTCGGCAACGTGACCGATACATACGATTACAGTGCCTACGGCACGCTGATCGACAACACCGGCAGCACCGAAAACAACTACCGCTACACCGGTGAACAGTATGATGCATCCTTAGGTAACTACTACCTCCGAGCAAGGTACTACGACCCATCAACGGGCAGATTTACGCAGATGGATACGTTCCAAGGCTGGATGAATGATCCGACTTCCTTGCATA
Source organism: Gammaproteobacteria bacterium (assembly GCA_022712945.1). GTDB lineage: Bacteria > Pseudomonadota > Gammaproteobacteria > RBG-16-57-12 > RBG-16-57-12 > JAFLJP01. The sequence continues at coordinate 5,067 of JAFLJP010000036.1, forward strand.
AATATGCCTACGGCAACATGGACCCAATTAACCATATTGATCCAAGTGGTAACATATCTATTGCACAGTTTGGTGCTGCAATGGCAATAAGTGGCATTCTGATTACAGCGGCATCGCCTCAATATGGTAGTTCGGCTTCAGGCTCTTTAGGTGGTTCTGTTGGTAGGTCAAATATAGGAGCTGTTGTTTCGGCTGGTCGCTTTATGGTGTATCTGGCGACAATCGGGTTTGGTCCTATGCTGAATGGTGATCACCCTGATCATTGGGAAGAGAATGAAGCTTTAGGGATGACAGGATGGGCGAGTTGCTCTGAGCTTGCATGGGCTATAGATATATTGAGGCGAGGAATTGCTTGGAGAAAAGCTGATTTAGATAACCATCCAGAAGATTGGAGTAATATGATAGGAAAAGGACATCGCGACAGGATAAACAACATGCAGGACAAATTGAATCAACTTGAACAAGCGCATTCAGATAAAGGATGTTAGTCTTCGATGAAATTTAATATATTGAAATAAGAAAAAATGACAGATTCAGAACAAAAGTTATTGGTTAGCCATCTTGATGGATATATACGGGCTGTGACTTCGATTGATGGTCATCGTGGTGACTCAATTGGTTGTGTGTTTACTCTAGCTTTGGATGGAAATAATATTCGGGGATCATTGGAAAATTACTACCAAGGGCTAGTTTCTGATGCCAATTCCAATGATGTATATAGGTTTGGCCCTATAGAAAACGTACCTCTAAAGCATTTGCATGAAAAGCTAGAGAAACTTTTTTTTAGATGTCCTTTTTCATTAAGCCACATTTCTACTGAAGAAACAGTAGTCAAAGCTCGCTATGATTCTACATGGAACATTATAGAGCTGACTCGAATTTTAGTTGAAGATAACTTTGCCAATGTATATAGAATGGAAGCTCAATGGTTACGTAATGATACATCTTATAATGGATGTATTTTTGTATTTCCTTGTGGAGAAAACTACCTAATTATAAAAGTCCTATCTAAACAAGCCATGTAGGGTGCGTTCCACGCACCAGGTAAACTAAAGAACAAGACAGCACGTAAGTTGAAAAACGAAAAAAACGAAAAAATTCAAAAAGGGGTCAAATGCAACATTGACTCTTTACGATGAAAACATCAGTGTTCCACAGTTTTTGTCACCCTCGGTTTTAAATGCCTCACCAAGCTACTCATAACAGCCATAAGCGACTTCCCTGTTATTATTGCA
>JAFLJP010000041.1 GCA_022712945.1 Gammaproteobacteria bacterium
GTAGCGAGAGAGTGTGATTTTTAGTTCATTTTTTCGACAATTTGAGGCGAATGGTTGTTCCCTTTAACGAAAATTGGCGGGAAAATGAGCAAAAAACACGCTTTCGCAGTAGACCTATCTATTCTCGGACAGGCTCCTAGATAGGCTGGGCAAAAAGACAAGTAAGCGCGGTATTTTAATAAACCCTACATCCCTTATCATCAAAACAGAGTGTTTCTACCCGCAGGGCCGGGTATTTATGTGACTTAGTCACTGCAAACATTATTTTACTGAAATATACTTGTAAGACCTGCATTTGGAGGCCTATTAAAATGAATAAAAAAATACTTTATACCGCAATTTTCAGCACCATTATTTTGAGTGGTTGCACAGGAAATACTCCCTCTTCCGTTCAACCACCACAGGTAATCCAAGCGGCTAGCTGGCAAACAATTGAGATACCAAATGCAAAAAACCCTTTACCCAATCTCCTGACAGGCGGTCAACCCACTCCCGAACAATTGGCGCAAGCCGCTGCCGCTGGTTATAAAACAGTCATTAATTTACGCACAACCAATGAGGCAGGAGCATGGAGTGAAGCTGACGAAGTAGCAAAGCTTGGTATGCACTACATCACTATTCCGATTGCAGGAAAAGAGGGCCTCAGCAGAGAAAATGCAGATGCCTTAATGAATGCGATTCAACAGTACTCGGCAGACCCAGTGATCGTACACTGTGGCAGTGGCAACCGAGTTGGTGCACTGTTCGCTATTGATGCGAAACTCAATAAAAAACAGACAGTAGAAGAGGCGGTACAGACTGGCATTCGCTCTGGGCTTACCTCTTTAGAGCCTGCGGTGAGAGCCTATTTTGATCAAGATTAATGTCGCCATGTGAGGGGATCAAATGATCGACAGCCCCAGTAAAAAACAGGCTATTTTGGCGCATTTTCCCTTTATTGGGGATATGCCCTCAGGCCTGCAAAAAATATTCTTTGATAGCGCTCTGTTTTTGCGCTTGTCCAAAGGGCAGACCATCGCCTCGGAAAATGACTACTGTAAAAACCTCTCCTTGCTCATATCCGGCCAGGCACGGGTCTATAAAATTGCCGCCTCGGGCCGTGAAATTACGCTTTACCGCATCAACCCCGGAGAGAGCTGTGTATTCACCGTATCCTGCATCATGGGCAGCACCCGCTTTCCCGCCATTGCAGAAGCGGATAGTGATATTGAAGCCATTGTCATTCCTGCCGATCTTGCCCGCTCCTGGATCTCTTTGTCTCCCGCTTGGTGTTCATTTATTTTCAGTGTCATTTCAAAAAGATTGGCGAGTGTTATCACCCTATTGGAAGAGGTTGCTTTTGAGCGGCTGGATATACGTATTTCAGCATACCTCGCTCACTTGGCTGCCTCGCAAGGTAATAGCGACATTTCACTGAAAATCACCCATCAGGAAATTGCAGCAGAGCTGGGAACATCACGTGAAGTTGTCACCCGCACCCTGAAAACGCTGGATGAACAGAACCTGCTCTCTTTGGGGCGAAAGGAGATATTAATCTCTAACGTACAGCGACTGTATCAATACACCCATCCAATCACTTCAGGAAAATAGAGAGCCAGAAAAAAGCGAAAGTGACTTAGTCACATACTACAACAGTAAAACCCTCTAGAGTTGAACTGACTCACTCACATCCATAACCGTTTTTTAAAGAGGAATATCATGAAAAAAAATCTAGGCGGCATTGACAAAACAGTGCGAATTATTGCGGGCTTGGGAGTTATTGGTGCCGGTCTGTTTTTCCAAAGCTGGTGGGGAGCCATTGGCCTAGTGCTTTTATTGACCGCGTTAATCGGCTGGTGCCCCCCCTATGCTCTGTTGGGGTTGAATAGTTGTAAGGTGAAAGATCAACCTAAAGATTAATCCCCAGATAGAAATACAAAATGGTATATAAGCTCTTGGTTTCACTGTGGAATCAAGAGTTTATTATGAATAATCAGGATCGCTTAACCCCAAAAAACTTAACCATCACCACACTCACCACAAGTGAAATAAGCAGCGAAACCGTCAGCATAGTCAAAAGCTGAGGCTCATCACCCAAATGCCCCTGCTCCTCAGCCATAACTGTTGCTTGAACAACCAATGATAGAAGAGCCGCCGCCGGGCCAGAAACCACAAATATAGCCATAGCACGCACCGTGGTTGGCATATTCAGTATCTTAAGAATAGCCCTACCGGCCAGTGCATATAATGCCAAAGCGACCATTGCGATAACCGCTCGAATAATTAACATAGCGACCCTTTAAATAGTTTGTTTTTAAATCTCTTGGGGTTTTATTCCCCGCCCCTTGGGGCGTATAGATAAAATCATACGGGTCAATACCCCGCTTTCGAGGAACGAGAAAGTCGAGCGAAAGCGGGAGGGCTTGCCCCCGGGGATGTTTATTATTCAAATTGAGCTTAACCGCCCTAAATCAGAATATTACCACACACCGCACCAGATACTATGGGCAATAAAAAAACCAGTAAATCGTTGTTTTAATTTGCCTTCTGAGTCTTTAATGGTCTTGTTAAAACCTGCATTTGGTGGAGCTGGCGTCCACCAAATAGAAGATCTTATTTAAAGCGCCACGTAGCAATAAACCCATTCGACAAAACCTGATTCCCTTGCTTACAGAACAGCTTATCAGGTTAAAAAGATAAATAGTCAATATTGCATTTGCCCCCTTTTCTTTCGGAAAAGCCGCCAGATAGCTCCGCCCGCATCACATACCAGCGGGCCGACTCCTCCTTGACCCCTTTTCTTTTTTCACCCCCTGTACCTACTTCCGTATCAAAATTGACACAGGAGTTAATTGCAAATAAGGTCAAATTTTGGAAACAAAAAACAGGCCTGAATTAACGGATTCTATCAGAATACCAAGGCAAATAGACCGATTTTTAAGTGATTAACGGGTATTGTTGCCGGATTATTCGCTGAATATGGTGGGGGAAAGCGGGCGATTGTGCCTTATACTAATAGTTAGGGGGGCAAGGAGCATTATGAAAAAAAATACCGGAATAAGCTTGAATAGGTCCCAGTCCATATTGGGTGTTATTTTAATTGGTGCAGTAGGAGCCTCTTGCAAAATCCCACAGAGCAGCGGGTTTATTAGCGCTTGATGACAAAAAAGAAAGTACCTGATTCATTTTGGTAAAATAAGCTTGCGACTTCAAACCAATAGAATCATTAACATAGGCTAAGACCCCGTGAATCAGGTACGACAAAAA
>JAFLJP010000032.1 GCA_022712945.1 Gammaproteobacteria bacterium
TAGATGGCGAAAAAGGGCAAAAAATGGCGAAAGACGGTAAAAAATGGTGTGTTACCACTCAGGTGTTACCACTCAGGTGTTATCGCGAGCTAAAGCTGGCTCCTACGTGTATAGACACTACATTAGCGTAATCGTAACTACTCAGCGTATTCAGGTATGCAGACCACACTCTGATTTTGTGGTGTCCACCCAACGTCCTGAGCGGTCATCCCCCTGCCGGGTGCAGTGGGTGCAGCCGACCGACGCATACCCTTTGGCCACCATGGGGTGGAATGGCAGCTTGTGTTCACGGATGTAATCATCACGTTGCTGTTTAGTCACATCAACCAGAGGGTAAAACTTAATCATTCCGCCGCGATACTCGAACACATCGAGACTGGCCCGGTGCTCTGTCTGCCAGCGCACCAGCCCGGAAACCCAGACCTTATATTGTTTTTTCACCTCTTGCAGTGGCTCCACCTTATTGATGCTACAGCAGAGGTCTTGATCTGTTTTCCAAGTCTCATCTTTGAGTGTGAACTCAAACTTCCACTCCTCTGCGCGCACATCTTCAACTTTCAGGTTGTAGAGTTCGGTCAGCTCTTCCTTATAGAGTAGGGTATCCTGGAAGTGATACCCGGTATCAATAAAAATCACTTCCTGATGCGGTGCCGTTTGGGAAAAGAGGTGCAACAAAAAGGCAGAATTAGTGGCAAAAGAGGAGGTAAGCATCACCTCCTCTTCCTTGAAATCGTTATAAAGCTGCTGCACGCGCCCTTCAGGCGTTAACGGCCGGTAAACACGGTTTAGCTCGGCAACCTGACGGTCGATTGCCTCCTGTTCACTGTTTGTCATTTTTTCTGTGTCACTCATTTGCTATTTGCCACCGTTCACATCTAGGCCTCAGGATAAGACGATTGAATAGATGATGGATTATTATAACGGTTTCAGGCCCAGTTGTTGATCTCTAATTTCAGATGTTTCAACCGGGTGGGCGCAGGAAGCTCTGAACAAGTCTGGTTAGAATTAGGCTGAGCGGAAATGGCTCTCATTTGTTTCGAAATGCGCCGTAACCGTTGTTCTATTGGTGCCATTTTCGGGAGAAATGAGGGTGATTTCAGCCAGCATAGAATATATCATGACTTGTTCAGAGCTTCCTGTAGTATCATTGCCCCCCTTTCTGCACAACTCTGGTTATATATTAGTATGTTGGAACTGAATCCTGTTTTTAAAATGATCGACGATATGCTGGAGCGTACTGCTACGCTGAGGGGGTATCTTTGACTATGATACCAAGTCAGAACAACTGGTTGAGGTGGAGCACGAGCTAGCCGAGCCCTCGGTATGGGACAACCCAGAACGCGCCCAAGAGCTTGGTCGCGAACGTGTTTCGCTGGAGCTGGTAGTCAAAACAATCGACAACATGGAAGGCGGCCTGGCGGATGCCAAAGAGCTGCTGGAGATGGCTGCTGAGGAGAGTGACGAGGAGAGCGTCGCCGCCGTGGAAGAGGATCTTTCACGGCTGGAGAGTGAGCTGGCCAAGCTCGAATTTCGTCGAATGTTCTCCGGTGAAATGGATGCCAATAACGCCTACATGGATATTCAGTCAGGCTCCGGTGGTACCGAGGCGCAGGATTGGGCCGAAATGTTACTGCGCATGTACCTGCGCTGGGGTGAGGCGCAGGGGTTTGATGTCGATTTGATGGAGTGCTCCGCTGGTGATGTGGCGGGTATTAAAAGTGCGACCATTCACTTTAAGGGCGAATACGCCTTTGGCTGGCTGCGTACCGAAACCGGGGTGCACCGCCTGGTACGAAAATCACCATTTGATTCCAGCAGCCGACGCCACACTTCGTTTACCTCGGTTTTTGTCTCCCCTGAGGTAGATGACAACATTGATATTGAGATCAACCCCGCTGACCTGCGTATCGATACCTACCGCGCCTCGGGTGCCGGTGGTCAGCATGTTAACCGAACCGATTCGGCGGTGCGTATTACCCATCTGCCCACCAACAGCGTGGTGCAGTGCCAGAACGACCGCTCACAGCACAAGAACAAAGCGGCGGCGATGAAGCAGCTTAAAGCCAAACTGTATGAGCTGGAGATGATGAAGCGCAATGCCGATAAACAGGCGCTGGAAGAGACCAAGTCTGACATTGGCTGGGGCAGCCAGATTCGCTCCTACGTGCTGGATGCCTCACGGATCAAGGATCTGCGCACCGGGGTTGAGACCGGCAATACCCAGGCGGTGCTGGATGGTGACTTGAATCAATTTATTATCGCCTCACTAAAGAGCGGGTTATAACAACCCGGCAGATTGATGGAAGAAAAACAGATGAGTTGGATCTACCTGGTGATTGCCGGACTGTTTGAAGTGGGTTTTGCCAGCACGTTGAAACTGACCGAAGGCTTTACCCGGCTCTGGCCCACGGTTGCCTTTCTATTTTGTATTGTGGCCAGTTTTCACTTTCTGGAAAAATCACTGGCCGAAATCCCCATCGGCACCGCCTATGCGGTCTGGACCGGGATTGGCATTGTTGGAACCATTATGGTGGGTATTCTCTTTTTCAAAGAGCCGCTGACGCTATGGCGACTCTTTTTTCTGGTCACCTTGATCGGCTCGATTATCGGGCTGAAAGTTGTATCAAGCCAGTGATGCACCCGCACCCGAATTTAATAGCACGCCCCTCGTGGGGCTTTAAATAGACAACAGAGACTATGAACCCACAAAACCAAACTGACACCGTAGATGAAAACAAGCTGATTGCCGAACGCCGCAGCAAACTCAGTGAGCTGCGCGAAAATGGCATCGCCTTTCCAAATGATTTTCGTCGTAACGTGGTAGCCGCCGAGCTGCATGCCAAATTCGATGCACTGGACAAAGCGGCGATTGATGATGCCGAACCGGTACGGGTTAAAGTGGCCGGGCGCATGATGTTGCAACGGGTAATGGGCAAGGCGAGCTTCGCCACCATTCAGGATATGTCGGGGCGCATCCAGATTTATCTGCAAGGCAAAGCACTGCCAGAGGGAGCATACGACGAATTTAAAAAGTGGGACATCGGCGATATCATCGGTGCCGAAGGGGTGATCTTTCGCACCCAAAAAGGTGAGCTCTCCATCAAGGTGGATGATGTTCGCCTGCTGACCAAATCACTGCGCCCACTGCCAGACAAGTTCCACGGTTTGGAAGATCAAGAGACCCGTTACCGCCAGCGCTACGTTGATCTGATCATGAACGACCCAACCCGCAACACCTTCCTGATTCGTAGCCAGTGCGTCAGCTTCATTCGTCGTTTCCTGGAAGATAAAGGTTTTCTGGAAGTAGAAACCCCGATGATGCAGGCGATTCCCGGCGGTGCCACCGCACGCCCCTTCACCACCCAGCACAACGCACTGGATATGGAGCTGTTCCTGCGTATCGCCCCGGAGCTTTACCTGAAACGCCTAGTGGTTGGCGGCTTCGAAAAAGTCTTTGAAATCAACCGCAACTTCCGCAACGAAGGGCTATCAACCCGCCACAATCCCGAGTTCACCATGCTGGAGTTCTACGAAGCGTATGCGGATTACAATGACCTGATGGACATCACCGAAGAGATGCTGCGTGGTCTGGCCCAAGAGGTGCTGGGTAGCACCATCGTCCCCTATCAGGGAGATGAGTATGACTTCGGCAAACCGTTTACCCGCATGACGGTAACCGAGTCGATTTTACACCACAACCCCGAGCTGGCACCCGAACAGCTAGCGAGTCTGGAAGAGGCGGTCAAAGTCGCCGAAGTGCTGGAGATTCCACTGAAAGCCAGCTATGGCCTGGGAAAAGTTCAAATTGAGATCTTCGAGAAAACCGTCGAACACCAGCTCAAACACCCGACCTTTATCACCGCCTACCCAACCGAAGTCTCACCACTGGCTCGTCGTAACGATGACAACCCGTTCGTCACCGATCGTTTCGAATTCTTCGTCGGAGGTCGTGAACTGGCCAACGGCTTCTCGGAGCTGAATGACGCAGAAGATCAGGCCGAACGCTTCCGCCAACAGGTGGAAGAGAAGGAGGGCGGTGATGATGAAGCGATGCACTTCGATGAAGACTACATTATCGCCCTAGAACACGGCCTACCGCCCACCGCCGGTGAAGGGATCGGTATCGACCGCCTAGTGATGCTACTGACCGACTCCGCCTCAATCCGCGATGTGCTGCTGTTCCCACATATGCGAAAACAGGGCGGGGCGTAAAAAAATCATAGCTCCATCCCCGTTGTTGTACCCATATTGTTTCGTTAGTATGGATGGGCACAACGGTTAACATGATGGCTGATCAATTACAATCGCCACTCTGGCTTGGCGAAATGGTATGGATTAGATTTTAACTATTTGATTATACGTAGAAATAAATAGGGAGGCAGGGTGAAAATAGCAATTGCAGGTACCGGTTATGTTGGGCTTTCTAATGCCATGTTGTTGGCTCAACACCATGAAGTAGTGGCGCTGGATATTGTTCAGGAAAAAGTTGACCTATTAAATGAGGGGACGTCACCGATCGTTGATGTTGAGATTGAGGATTTCCTGGCAAATAAGGCGCTTAATTTTAAGGCCACTCTAGATAAAGAAGCCGCCTATATCGGTGCTGATTTTGTTATTATTGCCACGCCAACCGATTATGACCCCGAAACCAACTATTTCAATACCAATTCAGTTGAAGCCGTTATTAAGGATGTGATAGCGATTAACCCCTCTGCGGTGATGATTCTGAAATCAACGGTACCTGTCGGTTATACGGTTGAGCTTAAGAAGAGGGTAGGGAGTGATAATATTATTTTCTCACCTGAGTTTTTGCGTGAGGGTAAGGCGCTTTATGACAATCTTTATCCATCACGCATTATTTTAGGTGAGCAATCAGAGCGAGCAAAAACCTTCGCTAGCCTATTAGTTGAAGGTGCTTATAAAAAAGATATTGATGTTCTGTTTACCAATCCTACAGAAGCAGAAGGCATTAAATTATTCTCCAATACCTATCTGGCGATGCGTGTTGCCTATTTTAATGAGCTGGATAGCTACGCACAGACACATAATCTCAATAGTCGCCAAATTATTGAGGGGGTAGGGCTTGATCCCCGTATTGGCAGTCACTACAACAACCCATCATTTGGTTATGGTGGTTATTGTCTCCCCAAAGATACCAAGCAGCTGCGAGCTAACTATCAAAATGTGCCCAATAGCCTTATCAGCGCAATTGTGGAGGCCAACAGTACCCGTAAAGACTTTATTGCGGACTCTATTGTCAAACACCACCCCAAGGTGGTGGGTGTTTACCGATTGGTTATGAAAAGCGGTTCAGATAACTTTAGAGCCTCTTCTATTCAGGGGATTATGAAGCGGATTAAAGCCAAAGGAATTGAGGTTATTATTTATGAACCGGTGTTGGAAGAAACTGCATTTTTTAACTCCCGTGTGGTTACCGACTTGAATGAATTCAAGCAGCTCTCCGATGTAATTATTGCTAATCGACTCTCTGATGATATTAAAGATGTGAAAGATAAGGTTTATACCCGCGATCTATTTGGTAGTGATTAAATTTTTTAACAAAAACTGATTTTTGTCGCCCGGGTCACAAATAAATAGGCGGTGTGTGTGATACCAATAGCGCGCGCTTTAGGTCGATAGCAGATTGCCGGGTTATAACAAAAATAAATTTGGCAATCAGAAAAATGTTATCCTCTGGAGGGGTGTCGGTTCTGCGCTGTAATTGGTTTATGGGTAGCAGCCGGCCGGGTTATAACACCTAATTAATAGTGCGGTTTTTTTAGATGCAAGGGCTCTCTAGCTATCTCATTGCTTTCTTCGTAACACTTATCTCAGTCATGTTTTATATGCCGGCCGCCCGGCGTATTGGTCTGCTTGATACCCCCGGTGAGCGCAAACACCATGATGGCTCTATTCCGTTAATTGGTGGCATTGCGATGTTCACCGGGCTTCTATTTGCTATCGTAAGCCTGCCTGTTCCAATTGATGGTTATCTGCCCCTTATTGCCGGTGTCGCCATTATGATGGTGATGGGGGTGACGGATGATCTAAGGGACCTCTCTGCTCGTGTACGCTTTTTTGCTCAGGTTATTGCTGCCCTGTTGATGATTTACTGGGGGGATATCATGCTGCTCAGTGTGGGTAGTGCATTTTATAGTGAGGTTGTTGACCTGGGAATGTGGGCTATTCCATTTACTGTGTTTGCGGTAGTGGGTGTGGTGAATGCTACCAACATGACAGATGGTGTTGATGGTCTGGCGGGCTCAATGGCACTGGTTATTTTAAGTGCATTCGCGGTTATCGCTGCGGCCACTGGTCTGCATAATGACCTCATGGTGCTGCTGGTGGTTATTGCAACCATACTGGCGTTTCTCCTGTTTAACTTTCCGATTCCAGGACGAGCCCAAGCCAAGATTTTTATGGGTGATGGCGGGAGTATGTTTTTAGGCTTTGTGATTGCTTGGTATGGGGTATCACTGACGCAAGGTGAAGATGCGGCAATTTCACCGACTACGGCATTGTGGGTAATTGGCTTGTCGATCCTTGATACCATTGCCATCATGACACGCAGAGTGTTGCGTGGTCGCTCTCCATTTTCCCCAGACCGTGAACATTTTCACCATATTTTACAAGTTGCTGGTTTCAGCAAAACCATGGTAGTGGTGATTATGATGATGTTAAGTGCTCTGCTTGCCGCCATTGGCTTGTTTGGTGAGTTGCTAGATGTGCCTGAATACGTTATGTTTTATGGTTACGTCATGCTGTTGGGGCTCTACTTCTGGGGGGTGATGCATGCCTGGAAAGTGATGAAGTTAATCAAAAAAATGGGTGGTGTCATTAAAAGTTAAGTCCCTTTTGTCGCATCTCTCTCATCCATTAGCAGCCCGATCCAATATGTTAAAAAACTTCCCTTGTGCTAAATTTCTATTCTTTCTCGGTGTTATTGCCGTGGCTGTGGTGGTTGCTGTCTGCTTAATGCCGATTGACCAACTGGCATTACCTTCTTTCTACGGGGTGGATAAAATTGAACACTTTTTGACCTACTTTGTTTTGTCGTTTTACTTTTGTCAGCTGCTGCTTCAGCGCTGGTATTTTTACAGCACTTTTTTACTGGTAATTTTGGGTGTTTTAGTTGAGGTGCTACAAAGTTTTACCGGGTACCGGATGTTCGATTTTTGGGATATTGTGGCAAATTCATTGGGGGCAATGGCAGGTTATTATGTGGGGAAGAGCTACGGGGCTATTTTACAGGGATGTTGTCGCAGGATTGTCTATTAGCCATGTCATTTAATCTAAAAAAACACCGTGATAATGATGTTTTAGGTAGTCTGCTAGGTGATGTTTCCCGCTCTTTTTATCTCACCCTGAGAATTTTGCCGCTCCCAATACGCATACCAATTGGTATTGCCTACCTTCTTGCTCGGGCCGCTGACACGATTGTGGACACCGAAATTATTGTTGAAAAGCAGCGTTTGATGATCTTAAAGCACTTCCGCCAAGTCATTGAGGGCAGTGCGATTGTTGGTGAGTTACTGAGTGAAATTGACAATGTAATACAAAAGCAACAGCACAAGGGGGAGCGTCTGTTGCTTGAACGGCTTAATGAGGTTTTTCTCTCTCTTTTTCAATTGGAAGAGAATGATAAGAAGGAGGTAATAGCGATCGTCATGAGATTAACGGACGGCATGTTACTCGACTTGCAGACATTCCCCGCTGATGAGTCAACAAGAGTCGTGGCTCTGCCAAATGCTCAGGCGCTGGATCGTTATACTTATCTGGTTGCCGGTTGTGTGGGTGAATTTTGGAGTCGCATCTGTTTTGCGCATGACAAACGACTCCGTGGGTGGAATCTAGCAGAGCAACAGAGGCTGGGGGTGCAGTTTGGCAAAGCCTTGCAGTTGACCAATATTTTGCGAGATGTTGCTGAAGATTTACGCCTGGGGCGTTGTTATCTTCCCGCTGACCAGTTAGGTGCACTCAATTTATCCGCTGATCGGCTGCTTGACCCGGCACAATCTACCACTTTTCGCCCACTGCATCACCAGTGGATAGCTGAGGCGTTACGTCACTACACCGCGGCTGAGCAGTATATTCTCAATACCCCTCGACGTTGTCTGTTGCTGCGGCTGGCGACGCTGTGGCCGGTATTGATTGGATTGCATACCTTGCAGTTGATTGCATCCAATGGTGATTACCTCAATCCTGAAGTGCGAATCAAAGTGAAGCGATCTGAGGTTTATCGACTGATTTTAACGTCACTGTTTGTGGTCGGTTCAAATGTGGCCATAAAACAGTGGTTAACACGATTAAGGAGGAGGGTGACAACTATCCTGGCACAGGGGGCCTAATCTCTCATTGAACGTCTCTATTCAGTGGTGACTCTTTTCCATTGATTAAGATAGTCGATCAACTCAAGCGGCTCCTCTATCATGCCATCGGCTCCCCACGTTTCCGGGGCTTCATCCTCATCAATATACCCAAATAACGCGGTGATGGTTTTCATACCGGCGCGATTGCCTGCTTCTATGTCCCGTTGATGATCACCAATGTAGATACAGTGTGTCGGGTCATGGCCGGTTATCTGGCAGGCATAAAAGAGCGGTGCAGGATGTGGTTTGGCTTGCGCCGCGCTATCACCGCTAACAATGCAGGCGGCGCGCTGGCTCATGCCCAGCTCATCCATCAGTGGCTCGGTGAGCCAAGCGGGCTTGTTGGTGACGATGCCCCAAGGGATATCATGTTGTTCCAAGTGGGCGAGTAGTTGCTCCATGCCGGGGAACAGGGTGCTACGGGCGGTGAGGTTTTTTTCATAGATGGAGAGAAACTGCTGACGCAGTGCCGCAAAATGTGGGTGTTCTGGTTCTATGTTAAAGCCCAGTGAGATCAGCGCATTGCCACCATGGGAAACCACCGGGCGGATCGCCTCAAAAGGGAGCGGGGACTTGCCTTGGCTTGCCAACACGGCATTGAGGGCAAAGGCGAGGTCTGGTGCGGTGTCGAGCAGTGTGCCGTCCAGGTCAAACAGCACACTGTAGGGGGCTTGATCAGAGTTCATCGCGCTGACAGTAAATTAGATAATTAACAGCGACGTCGTCACTGAGTTTGTACTCTTTGTTAAATGGGTTGTAGCTCATTCCGCTGATATCGATAGGGGTGAGGTTGACCTGTCGGCACCACTGGCTGAGTTCGGAAGGCTTGATGAACTTTTGATACTCATGGGTGCCTTTAGGCAGCATCTTGAGTAGATATTCAGCACCCACAATCGCCAGAGTGAAGGCCTTTGCATTGCGGTTAATGGTTGAAAAAAACAGATGACCGCCCGGCTTGACCATTTTTGCGCAAGCAGCGATAACCGATGACGGGTCGGGCACATGTTCGAGCATCTCAAGACAGGTGACAACATCGTATTGGTCTGAATGATTTTCCGCAAAGGCTTCGGCAGTACTCTGCTGATAATCTACTGTTTGGCCCGATTCATAGAGGTGCAGCTTGGCAACCGTCAGCGGTGCTTCACCCATGTCAATGCCGGTTACCTCGGCACCACGGCACGCCATCCCCTCGGAGAGCAGCCCACCGCCGCAGCCGACATCAAGCACCTGTTTACCTGCAAGGCCACCGCAATGCTGTTCGACGTAGTTGAGGCGTAATGGGTTGATGTCGTGCAGGGGTTTGAATTCGCTGTTTTCATCCCACCAACGTGAGGCAAGTGCTTCAAATTTGGCGATTTCGAATGGGTCAATGTTTTCGACTGTGTCACTCATATGGCTATTTTCCTCAGCGAGTTCTTTGTGCCAGATTTGCTGTGACAGATTACCATAGCTGATAATGATGGGAATGGCTTTTTTTGTAACGGATCGGCTGAAGTTTAGACCTCCAAAAACCTTACCGGTTAAAGCCTCGATCTCCAAAGCCTAGCCCCGGAGGTGGGTCTGTTAATCTCCACTCACAGGTTTGGAGCAGACGCGATCTGCTCCCGCCACTGTTGTACCTGCTTAATCAGTTCGCTTTCGTTAAGCGTGGTCAGCTGGCGTGCCTTGAGCAGTTGTCTTCCCGCTACCCAAACATCGCTAACCTGGTGGCGGCTTGCAGTGTAGACAATCTGTGACACCGGGTGATAGACCGGCTGGCTCTCAAGCTGGCCGAGATCAATGGCGGTGATATCCGCCGCTTTGCCAATGGTGAGTGAACCCACTTCACTGTCAATTCCCAGTGCACGTGCCCCCCCCAGTGTTGCCATCTCCAGTGCTTGATGGGCTGGCAGTGTGGAGGCATCACCCGAAACCGCTTTGGCCAGTTGTGCTGCGGTGCGCATTTCACTGAGCATATCGAGATCATTGTTGCTGGCGGCACCGTCGGTGCCCAGTGCGAGGTTAACACCGGCGGCTTGCAGTGCCCCTACCGGTGAAAATCCACTGGCTAACTTGAGATTGGATTCTGGGCAGTGAACAACGTGTACCCCGGTTTTGCGGATTAACTCGATTTCATCATCATTTAGTTGAGTCATATGTACCGCCAGCAGGCGAGGGGAGAGCAGGCCGAGTTTATGCAATCGAGCCAACGGTCGTTGGGCGGTTTTTTCTATCTCTTGGTTAATTTCATCTGCTGTTTCGTGCAGGTGCATATGAATGGGAATATTCAGTTCATCAGCATAGGTCAGCGCCCGTTGCAGCGATTCATCCGAGACTGTGTAGGGCGCGTGCGGTGCCAAGGCGGTGTTGATCAGTGGATGATTTCGATACTCATCGTGCAGTGCCAAACCTTTTTCAAAGTATTCATCACTGTTTTGTGCCCAGGCGGTTGGGAATTCGATCAGAATCATGCCAATGGTGGCTCGCATACCGGCTGCATGGGTGGCGCGAGCGGCCTGGTCTGGAAAAAAATACATATCATTGAAACAGGTGGTGCCACAGCGCAACATTTCAGCCATCGCTAGCTGGGTGCCGGTATAGACAAATTCTTGATTAACAAATTTGGCTTCAACAGGCCAAATATGATCTTGTAGCCACGTCATTAGAGGCAAATCATCAGCCAGGCCACGTAGCAAACTCATCGCCGCATGGGTGTGTGTATTGATAAAACCAGGTATGAGAGCGTGCTCTGCAAGCTGATGATGGTATTGCGATATATATTTTCCTGTTGCATCACTGCTGGGCAGCAGGTCGAGAATACGCCCGTGATTAATCACCAGTGCATAGTTTTCCAGTACGGTATTGGATGGTTCGACAGGGATAATCCACTTGGCATCGATAATCGTATCAACTTGCTGCATTAGTCTAAAATTTTATCCGGTTTATTTAGCGGTTTTTTAACTTCCGGTATCCCTTCCAGTATCTCCCGGGCCCAGATCATTACATGGCGAACACGCATAGATAACAGGGGGTAGGCTTCTTGGAAGTTCATCCATTGATAGGCGTCATGTTCGGCATACCCCAGTTGAGGGTTTATCGGTAATTCAATATTTTCTTGGTGAGTTTCTGCCAAGTAGTAGCGTGCAATTTTATGCCCATCTTTGTAGGGTTTGCATTCGCAGTATTCGTAACCCCAGTTGAAGTGAAGTTCGGTGATAGTGGTCTCTTCTTTTACTTCACGGGTGGCCGCTTCGAGTGATTCTTCACCGGCCTCAATCCCTCCCTTGGGAAAGTCCCAGTAGCCAAATGATTGTAACAGCAGGAAGTTCCAACCATCCACCTCTTGTTTGACAATAACAACACCTGCTGAAATGTCAGTGATTTGCTTCATTCCTTTACCCGCATTTTATCATTGATTAAGAAGTTTAGACTATTTGCCATATCTTTGTGATTGTCGATGTTTATGCTGACATCGGCAGGAAAAACCAACTTAAAACCTGAATACCCTCTATATTGAGATCTATTGTAGACAAATGCAATATTACCTTGAAAATAATCATGACTTATTCAGAGCATGTGTGCTGTTTACTCTGTTGGGAATTCTTTATACTGGCGGCAACTATTTATAACGAGCACGCTATCCATGCCCCAACCACTTGATCATGTTATCTACCTGAAAGATTATTCTGCTCCGGCTTATCTTATTAAAAATACGGCTTTAACTTTTGAATTGGCTGAGGGGGAGACTCTGGTCAGCAGCCGCTTGACGATAGTACGTCGCGAAGGTGTTGCTGCCGATACGCCACTGGTGCTGGATGGCGAAGCGTTAACCTTGCTCTCAATTTGTATTGATGGCGAGCCGCTTTCAGAGGCGTGTTATGCGGAGGCGGATAATCAGCTGACGATTAATGGCCTGCCGGCTGAGTGTCTGCTGGAGATTGAAAACCGCATACACCCGGAGGAGAATACTTCACTCTCGGGGCTCTATAAATCCAGCGGTAACTTTTGTACTCAGTGTGAGGCGGAAGGGTTTCGTCGTATTACCTACTATTACGATCGTCCTGATGCGATGTCGGTCTTTACCACCCGGATTATTGCCGACCCCAAAAAATACCCGGTGATGTTATCAAACGGCAATTTCCTGGATAAGGGGACACTGGCTGATGGCCGCCACTGGGTGCAGTGGCAGGACCCCCATCCAAAACCTGCTTATCTGTTTGCATTAGTGGCGGGCGATCTGGCACAGATCCACGACACTTTTACCACCATGAGTGGCCGCGAGGTTGACCTCTATATCTACACTGAGCACCACAATATTGATCAGTGTGATCATGCTATGGCATCACTGAAACACTCAATGCACTGGGATGAACAGCAGTATGGCCGTGAGTATGATCTGGATATCTACATGATCGTGGCGGTGGATGATTTCAACATGGGGGCGATGGAGAATAAAGGGCTGAATGTTTTCAACTCCAAGTACGTATTGGCCAGGCCGGATACCGCCACCGATGCCGATTATCAGGGCATTGAAGGGGTGATCGGGCATGAGTATTTCCATAACTGGTCGGGTAACCGGGTCACCTGCCGTGACTGGTTCCAGTTGAGTCTTAAAGAGGGTTTTACGGTTTTTCGTGACCAGGAGTTCAGTGCTGATATGCAGTCCCGTGGGGTCAAACGTATTGGGGATGTTAATTTGCTGCGTACCCACCAGTTTCGTGAAGATGCCAGTCCGATGGCGCATCCGGTGCGTCCGGAATCCTATGTGGAAATCAATAATTTCTACACCGTGACAATCTATGAAAAAGGCGGTGAGGTGATCCGCATGCAGCAACTGTTGTTGGGCAAAGCGGGATTCCGTCAAGGTACCGATCTCTATTTTGGGCGCCATGATGGCCAGGCGGTGACCACCGATGACTTTATTAAGGCGATGGAGGATGCCAATGGTGTCGACCTCACTCAGTTTAAGCTGTGGTACGCCCAGGCGGGCACCCCGGAGTTGGATGTGAGGTCCCGCTACGATGAGCGGGCTAATACATTTACTCTCACCATCAAGCAGCACTGTCCGGATACTCCAGGGCAGAGTGGAAAAAAGCCGATGCATATACCGGTGGCGGTGGGGCTGTTGGATCATCAGGGCAACGATATGCCACTGCAATTACGAGGTGAAGCGGTTGCTGATGACCACACTGTGGTTTTACATCTTAAACAGGCAGAGCAGGCCTTTGTATTTGAGAATGTTGTTGAATTACCGGTGCCTTCCCTGTTGAGGGGCTTTTCTGCACCGGTGAAGCTTAGCTCTGATCTGAGCGAAGAGCAGCACTACTTCATCATGGCTAATGACAGTGATGACTTCAACCGCTGGGATGCCGGTCAGCAGATTGCGGTGAAGTTGATTCTTGAGCTGGCGAAGGAGATTCAACAGGGTAACGAGTTGTCGCTGGATCTCCGTTTTATCAAAGCGATGGAGAAGGTTCTTGGCAACAGCGAAACAGAAGACAAAGCGATGGTAGCGATGGCATTAACCTTGCCATCAGAGGCCTACTTGAGCGGCTTTATGTCACCGATTGATCCGCTGGCGCTGCATCAGGCCCGCCTTTTTTTCACGCAGCAGATTGCTCGTGCACTGGAAGAGCCGTTGCTGGAGGTCTACTTAGCCAACCATGATAAAGGCGAGTTTAAAAATGATGCTGCCAGCATGGCGCAGCGCAAACTTAACAATGTCTGCCTCAGCTATTTAATGCTGATAGATAACCCGGCTCTGATTGACCACTGTGAACAGCAATTTTACGGTGCAAATAATATGACCGATGTTCTGGCCGCACTGGGAGCCTTGGTTAATAAAAATACTCAGCGGGCGGATTCAGCGCTGGAGTCCTTTTATGATAAATGGTCCGGTGAGTCGCTGGTGGTCGATAAGTGGTTGGTACTGCAAGCCACCTCGCGCCTTGACGGCACTCTGGGCCGTGTGCGCGAACTGACCCGGCACCCCGCCTTCAAAATCACCAACCCCAATAAAGTGCGCTCACTGATCGGTGCCTTCTGTTCTGGTAATCCAGCACAGTTTCACCACCTGAGTGGTGAGGGTTATCAACTGTTGAGTGAGTACATTCTCAAGCTGAATACCCTCAACCCACAAATTGCCTCTCGCCTAGTAACGCCACTGGTCTCCTGGCGTAAATATGATGAGACACGGCAGTTGCTGATGAAGGGTGAATTGGAGAGAATAGCCGCCGCGCCGGATCTATCCAAAGATGTGTATGAAATGGTGAATAAAGCGCTGGGAGTTTGAGAAAATGTTGTGGAATGATATAAACAAGTTGGTGTTGGGTTTTGTGGTGGGTGTGATAGTCGGGTTTGCACTGGCGCTGTTTCTCACTAAAGATGAGATGCCGCTCTATACCGACCCAGGTATGATGGAGGAGGCGCGCCAGCATCTGGATGGCTCGACCCACTCCATACAGGAGGGGCGAAAAAACCTGTTACCCTAACCTGCTCAGCGTTTGCGCTCGTAGTTACCTACCTTTACATTTAATACCTCATGTTTGGGGGGCATTTGCAGAAAAAACCCTTGCTCCTCAATCTTCTCCAAAATCTCTTCTGCATTGTTGCTCGCCAGTTTGCTCTCCGGGGTGATCTCAAGTTCCATCGCTAGTACAAACTCTCCCATTAAGCGCTTGATAGCATCGGGTATGGGGTCGAAATTATCGGCTTCAGCCAGGTAGACGTAGTGATCTTCTTTACGCTTTCCGCGATAGATGCTGCATTTCATTGTGTTGATCCTTAAGAAGCTTTTAATTAAAGGTTAAAACTGATGTGAGAAGAAGAGTGCCACACCGCGTTGTGTGCCACTGCGGGCGATTAATTCAATGCGCCCTTTTTTACTGGTTTGATAGCCGATGGCGGCGTAGCTGCCGCTATTATCCCGGCTGCTAAATGATTGGCTGCTGCTGGTAGTGATACTGTTGGTTGTGCTGCTGATCTGCTCTGTACCGGACAACTGGGCGTAGTATCCCCCCAGGGCGAGGCGAAATGCTGAGGTGCGTAAGATGAAGCCTATTTCAGCATAGGTATCGTGCCAGCTTATCTCGCTACGAGTGGTGAGTTGATCATCTTTCAGGCGGTTATAGCTGTAGGCGAGCGACCAGTGCAGGTCGTAGTGGCGACTCTCATCTTGTGGCTTGCGGAGTTGAATGCCGACAAACTGACCCGAGGGCAGGGTGCCAGCGGCCAGGAGTGCATCATCATGGGAGGCGTTTAAATAGCCGATATGCAGGCCGCCCTGTAGCCATTGGTAGGGAGATTCGTAGGCAGTTAATTTTAGTCGTTGAACCCGTATTGTTGTCTCATTGGTCGTTTTTTTGTTGAGCAGTTGTTGCCGGTGGTTTTCGATCGAGAGGCTGACTTCTGCACCCTGTTTGAGGTAGCGACTTCCATCGAATGCCGATGCTGAAGGAGCAATCGCTATACTCATAAGTAACAGGGCAGTGATCTGGAGTCGTTTCATTATAATTACTCTGCCAAGATTGAAAGTAGTTTATCCAGCGCAGCGATGCGATCAGCAATCTCGACCAGTGGCTTGGCGATTTTCAACCGCTGTTGAGGGTCAAGTTGATAACGGTCTGCCTGGGTTTGAATCAACTGAATGACTTTGATCGGGTCAATGTTGGGTTTTTCTTCAAAGGTGATACGCCCACCACCCGGGCCCATTTCGATCTTCTGAATCCCCAGTGGGGTTGCTTTTAGCTTTAACTCAGTGATACGGAACAGGTTTTTCAGTTGTTCCGGTAATAGCCCGAAGCGGTCGATCATCTCTACCTGGAGTTCACGTAGGGTAGTCATGCTATTGGCACTGGCAATACGTTTGTACATCAGCAGGCGATTGTGAACGTCGGGCAAGTAATCGTCCGGGATCAGGGTGGGTGCACCGATATCCACCTCGGCCCCGTGGTCGAGTGGTCGTTCCAGATCGGGCTGGCGACCCTCTTTAAGATCTTTGACCGCTCGCTCCAGCATCTCCATATACATAGAGTAGCCAATTTCATGCATTTGGCCGCTCTGATCTTCACCCAGTAATTCACCGGCACCGCGGATCTCCAGATCGTGGGTGGCGAGGGTAAAGCCGGTCCCCAGCTCTTTGATCGACTCCACCGCTTCGATGCGTTTTTTAGCATCGGCACTCATGCTGCGCTGGGGCGGGGTGATCAAGTAGGCGTAAGCGCGGTGGTGTGAACGTCCCACACGCCCGCGCAACTGATAAAGCTGTGCCAGACCAAAGTGATCGGCACGGTCAATAATGATGGTATTGGCGGTGGGGATATCGATGCCGGTCTCAATGATGGTGGTGCAGACCAGTATGTTGAAACGCTGATGATAGAAGTTCGACATGACGTGTTCCAGCTCACGCTCACGCATTTGTCCGTGGGCAACTTCGACTTTGGCTTCTGGTACCAGTTCGCTGATCTCTCTGGCGGTTTTTTCGATGGTCTCCACTTTGTTGTGCAACAGATAAACCTGTCCGCCACGTTTGATTTCACGTAGGCACGCCTCCTGGATAGTGGCGCTGTTCCACTGGGTAACAAACGTTTTAATTGAGAGCCGTTTTGCTGGTGGTGTGGCGATGATAGAGAGATCACGCATGCCGGACATCGACATATTCAGGGTGCGTGGAATGGGGGTGGCGGTGAGGGTTAAAATATCCACCTCACTGCGCATCGCCTTGAACTGCTCTTTTTGGCGCACCCCAAAACGGTGCTCTTCATCAATGACTAATAACCCCAGACGTTTGAATTTGATGGTGCCCTGTAGCAATTTGTGGGTGCCGATAACGATGTCGACGGTACCATCGGCCAAACCAGCCAGTGCCGCATCACTCTCTTTTTTCGAGCGAAAACGTGAAAGCGATGCTACTTTGACCGGCCAGTCGGCAAAGCGGTCTTTAAAGTTTTCAAAGTGCTGCTGTGCCAGCAGGGTGGTGGGTACCAGAACGGCAACCTGTTTACCCGCCTGGGTGGCTAGGAAGGCGGCTCGCATCGCCACTTCTGTTTTGCCAAAACCGACATCACCACAGATCAGGCGATCCATCGGTTTGGTGGAGGACATATCGTTGATCACATCCAGAATCGCCTGCTCCTGGTCCGGTGTCTCTTCAAAGGGGAACTGACCGGCAAAGGCGCTGTAGTAATTTGGGTCGTATTCGTACTGAAAGCCTTCGCGTGCTTCGCGTTTGGCGTAGATGGCGAGCAGCTCGGCGGCCACATCACGAATCTTCTCTTTGGCTCTCTTTTTCGCTTTTTCCCACTGGTTGCTACCGAGTTTATGCAGCGGTGCGCTCTCCGGGTTTGAACCACTGTAGCGGCTGATAAGATGCAGCGAAGAGACCGGTACATACAATTTGTCATTGCGGGCATATTCCAGTGCAAGGAACTCATTCTCCATGCCACCAGCGGTGATTTTTTGTAGCCCCAGATAGCGTCCCACACCGTGGTCAATGTGAACCACCGGTGAGCCCGCTTGCAGTTCAGCTAGGTTGTGTACCGCATTGTCAGCTTCACTGCTACGACGTTTACGGCGGCGGCGCTGCATCACCTGTTGGCCAAACAGCTGTGGTTCGGCAATGACCGCGATGTCAGGATCATCCAGCAACAGGCCATCTTCCAGCGGGGCGATAGCGATACCAACCTTGGCAGAGTCGTCAATAAACCCCTGCCAGCTGCTGAATGTCCGTGGGTGAATATCGTAGCCTTTCAGTAGCTCTAACAGCGCCTCGCGGCGCCCAGCAGACTCAGCAGCAAATAGAACCCGCCCTTTAAAATCAGCTAGAAAAGCGAGCAGTGCCTTGGCCGGCTGTTGACCACGAACGTCAAAGGCCAGTGCCGGTGGTTTACGGGTGGCGTAGTTGAATTTTCCCGCAGCCTCCTCATGCTCAAAATGTTGCATGCTGATCAAGGGCAACTGGTTGAGTTGACTAAAAAGTTCGCTGGTCTTCAGAAAGAGCTGTTGTGGCGGTAAAATCGGCCGTTCCAGATCGTGGCGGCGTTGTTCGTAGCGATTTGCCACTTCGCTGCAGAAGGTTTCACTCGCCTCGTGTACCGTATGGTCGATACAGACCAGCGTATTCTCGGGCAGATAATCGAACAGGGTTGAGGTTTGATCAAAAAAGAGCGGTAGGTAGTACTCAATGCCAGCGGTCGCCACACCGTTTTTCACTTCGTTGTAAATCTGGGATTTTTGGGTGTCTCCTTCAAACTGCTCCCGATAGCGTTCGCGGAAACGATTGATCGCCTCGGCGGTAAAGGGGAACTCCTTGGCGGGCAGGAGCCGAATACTGTTGACCTTATCGATAGAGCGTTGGTTCTCAGGGTCAAAGGTTCGGATCGATTCAATTTCACTGTCCAACAGATCAATACGATACGGAAGATCATTGCCCATGGGGAAGATATCCAACACACTGCCACGCACCGCAAACTCACCGTGCTCTACCACCTGGGAGACACAGCGATAGCTGCAGGCATCCAAACGGCGGCGGAATGATTCAATATCCAGCTCATCACCCACATCCAGCGCTAAGGTGTTGCCCTGCAGGTGATTTTTGTCGGGCAGTCGGTGCAGCAGGGTAGAGACCGGGACAATCAAAATCCCCCTTTTTAGCTGGGGTAGCCTGCTCAGAGTGAGCAGACGTTCAGAGATAATATCCTGGTGGGGTGAAAACTGGTCGTAGGGTAGTGTCTCCCAGTCGGGAAAGTGGATGACCGGTTGTTCATCATGGTTGCCAGCGTAAAAGCGCAGTGCATTTTCCAGATGAACCGCGCTGGGGGTATCTTCGGTAATCAGCAGCACAAACTGCTCACTGGCACGCAGTGCGGCGCTGATCGCCAACGCATCCGCGCTGCCATATAAGCGCCCCCAATGAATTTTATCCTTGGCGGACTTGGGTAGTGATGGGGTTAGTGCACTGCAATAGGACATGAAAACAGCCAATCATTTCAGTTGATTCAGAGGCCCGTAGTTTACCCTAATCCCGAGATAGAAAACATCAACCACATTTTGCATCGAGGCACAGGGCTCAGAAAATAGTGGGGTCGCCGTATTTTAGATCGTTAGAGCGCCAAGGAAAGCTTGCTGCATCTTGCAGGGTGCAAGTCCCTGTTGGGTAAGGGCTAACCACCCATCCATATCGAGTGTTGCGCCCATGGCGGAGCCAGAGTTATTTAACGCATAAAGGCGAACAAAATGGGTGAAGCGTACACAGAAAATTGTGCAGGCCGTAGGGTGTTCGCAGCACCTGAAAGCTGGTACAGCGTCGAAATGCAAGTTGAGGTCGACGAGGGTTTTAACGTACACCGAAGTCAACACAGAAGCATCCGCTAAGCCCAAGTTTAACAGCACCCCCTCTAAAAACACCTATTTTCACAAATATAAAAATATAACCAATTGATTATTATCAATATGTTATATTGGATTCGTTTTGTAGTGCCACAATAAATACCATGCCCATGGTATTTCCCTTGCATTTCACCTAAAATACCTGAATGTATATACGTCAAACAAAAACCAATAACAGCGCGACCGGTGAAGCGTACTTCTCTCATCGCTTAGTTCGCAGTCAACGCATGAATGGCAAAGCCTGAATTCAAGTCATAAGTGCATAACCGGTTAATGTTTTTTCATTAATACTCGTTAGCTCTTCAAAAACCTCATACGGAGTTTTAAATCCCAGGCATTTTCTGGGTCGGCTATTCAATTTGTGTACAGCATCTAAAACTTCTCTTTTTGTCACGTCAATTAACTCCATTGCCTTTGGGAAGTATTGCCTCAACAATCCATTAGCATTCTCATTCTGACCACGTTCCCACGAATGATAGGGCTTGGCGA